>CAYWWM010000229.1:0-5381 GCA_964461735.1 uncultured Solibacteraceae bacterium
AAGTGCAGGTCCCTCGTCGCCCTTCGATTTCTCTCAGGACTCCTCGGGATGACAGGGCTTTGGGGTTTTTCTACTGACTCCTGGCTACTGAATCCTTACTGGATGACAAGCAGGGGATGCAAGCAGTTTCAGCGGGCGGCGGCGAAGGAGCGCGTTCGCGCCATCTTCAGGGGGCGGAGCGAGATGGCGGGGAGGCGCACCGAGGCCGGCAGGAAGTGATACGGAGGCCACGGGCCGCTCATGCGCAAGGCGCAATCCTTGACCTGCTCGGAGGCCAGCCCGCACAGCTCGCGGTAGGACTCGACGCGCTGCGATTCGATCAAGTGGGCGCAGTCCACCACCAGCTCGCTCGAGTCCAGCCGGCGGCAGGAAACCTGGTCGGCGAGCGGATGGAACATCTCGCGGAGCCAGGCGGCCAGTTGGCCGGCCATCTCGCGGCTGCGCAGATCCTCCGCTTCGCCTTCCCCGTTGAAGGGCCCCGAGCCGCGCAGAGACCGCGTTTTCTGCGGCTGCTTCTTGGGACTGAGGGGACTGGCGGGAATGGGTTCGTCGCTCTCGATCGCGCCAAAGCAGAGTTTCAAGTGCATCTCCGCCTTGCCCCGCAAACGGCAGAAGGTTTCCAGAAGCTCGCGCTGGTTTTCGCGGATGAGCTGTTCGATCTGCTTCTCGGATTGAAAGAACGTCCCGAACCGCATGGGCAGGACCGTGTGGGTCTCGAAGGCGCGCGCAATCACCTGGCCGTGCTCGACGATGGAGCGGGGAGCGAAGCAGAAGTTGGGGCCCAGGCGGCTCAAGAGCATGCTGTACTTGCCGCACCGGAAGGGAAACACCGGGTGCCCTCCGATTCCGTCCAGCACCGGCCAGGATTCATTCGGAGCCAATCGCAGCAAACAATACGCATAGACGGCCATGGCGGGGCACCTACTCGACCGGAATACAGTCTGAACCGCGCTTTTACCCGATTTGACGCAAAAGCTAAGTATAAGCCAGCAGCGAACGATTCACAAGCAGAAACGCAACGGGGTAGTGTCTCGGTTTGAGTTTCCAAGCTGTAAGGGCACGGTTTCAACCGTGCCGTAAGAGCACGTGCTTGACAGCGGTTTCAACCGCTGAGGGACGACCCTCAGGGGCGAAAGCCCAACGGTCCCGTTAGGCTTCTTCGGCATCCCGGCTTGCCGGGATGCCCTTACGTCAAACTGGGACACCAACGCGACGTCGTGCCTCCTTGGGGGCAGCCCGCCTTCCTCCTTCAGAAGCGCAACCGGATCGAGCCGGAAATCAGCCGCGGGATCGAGTACTGGCCTTGCACGAAGGTGTTCTCTTTCGAAATCAAGTAGACGTTGTCGGAGAGATTCTCGATATTGAACTGCAAGCTAAGACGCGGCACATCGCCCGTGAACATAGCATCCCAGCCGAGCGTCAGGTTCTGGGTGAAGTGAGACGGGCAGCGCGCGGCGCAGCCGCCGACAACCCCTCCGTGCCCGTGCGCCGCTTCTCCGGCTTCGTGACGGGGTTCACTGCTCTCCTCGTGCGAGCCGGGCGTTCCGCTGCCGTACTCGAAGGCCATGGATCCCCAGAGTCCGGTCCCGCGATGGCGGTACGTGAAGCCGGAGGTGAGGGTGTGGGTCTGGTCCATGGGAGCCAGGAAGCGGCTGGCTTCGGCGATGTGCTCGGCTTCCGTGATGAACCCGGCCGTGACGGGGTTGGAGAGATAAACGCGCCCCACAGCGTAGTTGAAGTAGCTCGAGAGTCCCACGCCGGGCACGGCAGGCATCTCGGCCTTGATCTCCACGCCGTAGGCTTTGCCCTGGTCGAAGTTGGCGTAGGTGTAGAACCGGGAGTCGGGAAACAGCACCGTGTGCACGGGGTCGTTGCTGCTGCGGTAGTAGCCGGTGAGTCCGACGCGCAGCAGCCGCGCGATGGGCTGCGTGACGCCCAGCTCGAACTGGTTCTCGATGATGGAGCGCACCGGACCCAAGGGCGTCCCGATTTCGGAGATGAGTTGCGTGAGACCCGCGCTGCCGGCGAGCACGTTTTCGACCGGGGGCGGAACGAAGAAGTGATTGTAGGAGCCGTGCAGCACCGTCCCCCAATCGAACTGGTAGGCGACGTTGAGGCGGGGGCTGAAGTGAAACTTCGAGATGGCCAGGCTGTAGCGGTCATAGCGCAGGCCGATGTCGGCGGTCAGGTGGCCGCTGAGCTGAATCTTGTCCTGCGCGTAGAGGCTGATTTGTCCCCCCGTCCTTTCGCCTTGGAACCGCACCGGCCCGCGGTCCGCTCCGCGAAAATGAATATGGCTTTCATTCACATCGGGCAAGTGCGTGAAATTGATCCACGGCTGGCTGAGATACGAGAGCCTTTCCTCCGGCCGGAGCAACACCAAGTCCACTCCTCCCTTGAAGGTATGCCGGCCGTGGAAGCGAGTCACGTCGCTCTTGATGCCGAACGTCCCGAGCGTGCGCTCCGCGTCCACCTTCGCGCCGTATGGGTCTGGGTTCGGGAGCATGAGCACGCGAGACCACTTCTGGTAGAACGCGGTGTGGAGCAGGGTTTCCGGGGAATGCACATGATCCCAGGAGAAAATCAGGCTCTGGGAGCGGTTGCGTTGGAAGTTGTTGAAGTCGGGCCGCAGCAGCTCGTCCCGCTCCGTCTTCGGAAGTTCGAAGTTGGTGCCGTCTCCCATCAGGATCAGCTTCAGAAAATTCGTGGTGCTGGCGTTGAAATCCAGTTGCAAAAAACTCCGCGCGCCGCGCCCGGTGTTGTGGATGGAGCGCGGGTCCGGCGGACTCAAGAAGCGCCCCGACTCGAAACCGGCCACGTTCAGGTAATACGCCGCCCGCCCGGTGTGGCCGCCGAACTCGATCCCGAGGTTGTGCCGCAGCGCCGTCCCCACCCCGAGCGTGACGGAGCCGTTGTGGTTCATCGTAAAACCGGACTTGGTGACGACGTCCAGGACGCCGCCGAAGCGGTTCCCGTACTCGGCGGAGAACCCGCCGGTCATGACGTTCACGGATTCGATGAAGTCCGCGCCGATTCCGGGAGAAAACACGGCGTGGGCGTTCTCCCAGAACGAGACCCCGTTGAGGAAGGGGTTCAGCGCGACCTCATGGCCGCGGATGTGCACGAAGTCGTCATGGCCGCGGATCATGCCGGGCGTCGAAGTGACGATCGCGTCCGACAGGTTGGTGCGCTGCGTCAAGGGAAGCTGGCCCATCCGTTCCAACGGCAGCAGCGTGGAGCTGGGCGAGTGAATCGTGGGAACCGCGTTCGCCTCGGCGGAAACTTCGATGACCTCCGCCACGGGCCGCAGCGCCAGTTCACGGGTCAGGTTCAGGACCTCGCGCGGCTTGAGCGTCAGCCGATATCGTCCTTCGAGAAAACCGCCGCGGGTGATCGTCAGCAGATATTCGCCGGGCACCAGCCGCTGCAACCCGAAGTGCCCGTCCGGCCCCGTCGTCGTATTCAGAGAGACGGGCAGGCTGACGCCTTCCAGACGCACCGCAGCATCCGGCAGCGGCGAGCGGTCCGCCTGCGCCAGCACGAGCCCGTGAATCGCGCCTTCCCCCTGCGCGCGCGCGCCAGCGGGAAAAGTCAATAGGGCGAACGCGGCGAGGAAGCTGACTGCTAACCCGATTTTCTTAGCACGCGAGCCCTGTTCCGCCGCCATGCCCTGCAAAGGCATCCCGTGAATAGCCGTAGGTTTCAACCCACGGAACTGGGACCAGGCGAACGATTCAACCCCGCAAGGGGTTGACCACAAACCCTTCAGCCCTGCGCACCAACTGGGAAACCGGCCCAACCCGGATTTCCCACCAGGCGAGCCCCCGGAGGGGGCGGTAGATTCTAGCCCAGCGCGTAAGCGCTGGGAGAACGAGAGAATAACTGAACCAGCCCCGGAGGGGCGGTAGAGATTCTTCCGGAACACACCGTCGGATTGGGTTCTTTCGCCCCTCCGGGGCTTCCGAGTCCTTGGCTCCGCCCCCACGGGCTTACGCCCGTGGCTAGATTCTATCGCGCCTCCGGCGCTGCTTCGGTGGGGAGAAATCCGGCCTAAGACCTCGTACATTCAGCCTCCTTGATCCCTGGGTCCGTACGACCCGGATGTCTAAGATCACGTTGCGCCCGAGCCGACAACTGGACGGGCACAAGTATCCTCAGAAAATGCTGGCTTAGACTCGAGGAGGTTGGAAGGGAGGTGAAAGGTCGTTCTGGGAGATGGAACGATCAGCGAACAAGGTCACGCGCTGACGGCCTTCCGGCAACGGAACACTGGCCGCCTCGGCGGGCGTGTCCAGAATCAAGGTCGTAATGAGACCGTCGAAAGCGTGCCGGCAGCAGCACCGCAGCCCGGAACGATCGTCGCGTGGCTGGCTACCAGGAGCGGCGGCATGGCTCTTCCCATGCGTCTGGTGGTTGTCGTGCTCCGCAGAGACTGCGGGATTGCCGCCGCGAGGTTCCACGTGATGCGGGCAGACAAACGGCTGGCGGTCCGCAAACAGCAGGTAGCCGCCGCTCGGGAAACTGAAGAGCGCAACCAGAGCCAGGGAAATGGCCCGATTCGTTCGGAGCCGCGCCGCAGCCCGCCCTGCGCTCATTGCCGAAACCCCCATACCCACTGCCATCTCAACGAAACTGCCTATCCCATATTCTAGGAATACCGCCCGCAATTTGCAAGACGCGCGAATTTCGGAGTCTTGAATCCGGAATCTTGTATCAGAAAGCTGTTCCCTACCCCCAAGCGCTGTCATCCCGAGGAGCCTTGCGACGAGGAACCTGCACGTCTTTTCCCTATTCCCTGTTCCCTGTGCCCTGTTCCTGCTGGCCACTGCTTTTATCTTGACGGTGTTCTGTCTGCTGTGCTAAGTTCCGGGCTAACCTGGTGACGATGCGGCCTGCGCTGGACCCGTTGCCGATTCGCCCTGAAGAGAAGGGAGCGTTGTTTCCATGACGCGGTGCCAAAGTCACTTTTGCCGCTCGCGGACCGCCTTCGGATTCGCACTCTTCTGTTTCGTGGCGTTCAATACCTCAGCGGGCCAGGTTCGGGGCAACGGGAATGGCGGAGGGGGAGGAAACGGCGGGGGCGGCACAGGATGGATTGAGCAGTTCAACGACAGCCGGGAAGGAATCGTAAGCCGGGGTTGGAGAATCGAGCACACCGGAAGCCCCGAATCGCAATGGGGCGTTCCGGGTGTGGGAGTTGCCAGCAAAATCTTCGACCAGACCAACGTCGAGATTTTCCCCGCCGAGGGAGTCCTCCGCTTGCGGCTCTCGATTACGCCCGACCTCCATTCCAGCGGCGGCCTCGTTTACACCGCGGCCAAGTATGGCTACGGCGCCTACGAATGGTGCGCGCGCATGTCCTCCACGTACGCCACGCCCGC
>CAYWWM010000230.1:0-5372 GCA_964461735.1 uncultured Solibacteraceae bacterium
TGATGCTGAACACGTTCTACCCGACCGATCTCTTTCCCTTCAGCGACCTGCCGCAGCAGGACCCGGAAACCGGCCTGCGCCAGGGCCTGCTCGACCGCGCTCAGGCGGACGGCGTGCTGCCGAAGATTTTTTACACCAACGGCTCGTATGAATACTGGGGGCGCGCCGCCTCGCTGATTCACTCGACGGTGGACGGGCGGCGCGACATGGAACTGCCTGCCACGACGCGCGTCTATTTCTTCGCGGGAACGCAGCACGGCCCCGGCGCGTTTCCGCCCCGGCAAGAAGAGACGCAGAATCTTTCGAATCCCAACGATTACCGCTACCTCATGCGCGCGCTGCTGGCCGGCTTGCAGGACTGGGTCGCCAACGGCAAAGAGCCGCCGGCTTCCGCGTATCCGCGCCTCGCCGGCGAACAGTTGGTCCCTCCTGCTTCTCTGCGCTTTCCGAAAATCCCCGGCGCCACTATGCCCACGCTCTGGCATCGCGCCTGGCACGCCGATTACGGACCCGACTTCGTCACTAAGGGAATCGTAACGATTGATCCGCCCAAGCTCGGCAGCCCCTTCCCGGTTTTGGTGCCGCAAGTAAACCCCGATGGCAATGAGACCACGGGCCTGCGCCTGCCGGAGGTTCAAGTTCCGCTCGGCACTTATGCGGGATGGAACCTGCGCCACCCCAGCATCGGCGCACCGGATTCGCTCTACGACATGGTCGGGTCGTTCTTCCCCTTGCCGCGCACCAAGGCCGAGCGCGAATCGAAACGCGACCCGCGCCTCTCCATCGAGGAGCGCTACGCATCGCGCGACGATTATCTCGGCAAGATTGAAGCCGCTGCGCGCGACCTGGCGCGCTCACGGCATCTGCTCGACGCCGACGTGCCGAAACTCATCCGCCGCGCCAACGAGCAGTGGGAACACTTGGCCAGCCGCTGAGACAGGGGCGATGCTTGCAACCACAGACTTGCCGGTGTTATGTTTCATTTCAGACTGGGAATGGAGTTAACAGGAGGCTTGCCATGCGTTCCACCTATGCCGTGATCGTTGCCGTGTGCCTCATTTCTGGCGTATTCGGCGAGAGGCTTGTGAGCCCCTTAGCAGGGCAGGAAGCTTCCTCCGCCAGCGGCCCGGCGTGGGAGAAATACGCCGCCTCGCTTCCGAAGGACGTTCACCCGGATTCCGGGAACCGCCTTCCGCTCATCAAGCGGGAAGAGCTGAACGATGAGCTCCAAAAGGTTTATGACGCCACGACATCCAATCCCAACACGGTGGCGGGAGTCCGAGGGCCGAATGGAATCCGGATGCGAAGCCCCGGCCTGATGCGCAGCCGGGGGAGAGAGACGGCCTACCTGCGCTACCAGTCCACCATCGGAAGGCGGCACGTGGAATTGGCGATCCTGCTGACCGCGCGAGCGTTCGACGCGCAGTTTGAGTGGACGCTCCACGAGCTGGAGGGTTTGGAAGTCGGCCTCGAGCAGCACGTGATTGACGTGGTCAAGCACAGCAGGCCAGTCACGGGACTCCAGGAAAAGGATGCTGCCCTCATCCAGCTCGGTCGAGAAACCTTTGGCAAGAGGACGGTGAGCTCGGAAACGTTTGCTCGGGCGCTGAAAGCCTTCGGGCAGGAAACCCTGGTCGAGATCGTTGCTCTGATGGGCCAGTCCGCGGCTACCGCTGTTCTTCTTCACACGTTCGATCAGCAGTTGCCCCCGGGCCAGGCCCCGCTGCTCCCCATTCCCTGAAGAGCCGGAGGGATACACAAGAATCATGAGTACCCGCATGAGTGACCCCATGAATCGCCTCATCACATTGCTGTTCGCCTGTGCCGGCTTTGCGGCGGGCGTTCTGCCGCCGCAGGCCGCCGCGCAGACATCGCGGGCATCAGAAGAAAAGCCCGTGGCCGAGATCGGCAGCGAAGCCATCTACGAGCGCGACTACCTGCCGCAGATTCAGAGCCAGGTGTACAAGATTCGCGCGCAAGAGTATGAGCTCAAGCTCAAAGCCCTCGAAGACGCCATCGGCCGCAGACTGCTGCGAGCGGAGGCGGCGAAGCGGGGAATCTCCGAGGAGGAGCTGCTTCGGCGGGAAGCTGATTCCAAGGTCCCCGAGCCGTCCGACGCCCAAGTGGAGCGCGTCCTGGTGCAGCAGATGTTTCGCGGCGGAATAGCGTCGAATATCTCCAAGGACGAGATTGCCCGGCAACTGAAACAGGGCGCCATCACGCAGGCGCGCGAGGAGTACTTCGCCGTGCTGCGCGAGCGCGCCGGCGTCAAGATTTTCCTTTCGCCGCCGCGGCACACGGTTTCGATTGACCCGGCGCGCGTCCGCGGCAACCCTGAGGCTCCCGTCACCATCGTCGAGTTCTCCGACTTCCAGTGTCCCTTCTGCTACCAGGCCTACTCGACCATTAAGAATGTTCTCGCCAAGTACGCGGGGAAAGTAAAACTCGCTTACCGCGACATGCCGCTCGCCGGGGCCGAGGCCGACCCCAACGGCACCGCCGCCGCCTCGCGCTGCGCCGGTGAGCAAGGCAAGTTCTGGGAGTATCACGACCTGCTCTTCGAGAACCAGGATGACATTGGGCCCCGCGTCTACCGCGAATACGCCGAAGAATTGAGCCTCGATGCGGCGCAGTTTGGAACCTGCATCCAGAGCGGCAAATTCCGCGCCACCATCCAGCAGGATTTTCAGGACGGCCTGCGCCTCGGCATCACCGGGACTCCTTATTTCTTCATCAACGGCATTCCGGTCAACGGCGCGCAGCCGCAACCCGTGTTCGAAGAGATCATCGAGGCAGAGCTCGATCGGGGACGGTGAGCAGAAAATGGTGAGTCCTTTTTGGGGAGAGGCAATCTATAATAGGGAGTGGAAGCAAGGGCGGTATTCTGCCCGGATGTGAGAGGACAGCCGGGGCGGAGCCGTGCTGAATCGAGGGTAGAGAGGAAGCAGCGCGCATGCAGAGCGTTTCCCTGATCGCCGCGTTTACGGCCGGCCTGGTGTCGTTTCTTTCGCCGTGCGTGCTGCCGCTGGTGCCGGGATACATTTCGATGATCTCCGGCACGAGCGTGGACCAATTGAAGGCGAGCGACGACGAAGCCGTGCTGCGTCGCGTACTGTTCCATTCGCTGCTCTTTATTCTCGGATTTTCGGTGGTCTTCATCAGCCTGGGCGCCTCGGCGAGCTGGCTGGGGCAGGCGCTGCTGTCGCGGATGACGATCCTCTATAAAGTGGCCGGCGTCATTATCATTATCTTCGGTCTGCATCTCACGGGAATCCTGAAGATCGGCTTGCTCTACCGGGACGCGCGGTTCCATTCGGCGGGCAAGCCGGCGACGGCGACGGGGGCATTTCTGATCGGCCTGGCGTTCGCGTTCGGCTGGACGCCGTGCATCGGGCCGATTCTGGCGGTGATCCTGGGCCTCGCGGCGAGCCAGGAAACAATTTGGCAGGGAGTCTTCCTGCTCGCGACGTACTCGGGCGGCCTAGCGGTGCCGTTCCTGCTCACCAGCCTGGGCGTCAACCGCTTTTTGAAATTCTACCAGCGCTTCCGGTCACATCTGCACCAGGTGGAAGTGTTTTCGGGAATCATTCTGATCGTGCTCGGAGCGATGATCTTCAGCAACCAGTTCACGCGGCTGGCGGGGTATCTCACGTTTCTGAACCGCTTTGCGCTGTAGCAGAGCCGCGACCGTAAGGGAGCGGACAACGTTGCGCTCTGCCGAAGGAGGATAGAAATGGAACGCAAGATCTTGCTGATCGGGTTGGCTCTGACGGCAGGGGCCGTGGGCCTTTTCCTCTACGAGCGGGCCCGGGGCCCGCTTCCGGGGGCCGCGCCGGAGACCTCGGCCACGGCAAGTCCCGCTCCCGCCATTCGCGGCGTGGCTGTGCCGGAATTCGAGCTCGCGAACCTCGACGGCACCGTGTTGCGCAAAGGCGATCTCAGAGACAAAGTGTTGCTCGTCAACTTCTGGGCCACCTGGTGTGCCCCGTGCGAGATCGAGATTCCCTGGTTCATTGATTTCGACAAAAAGTACCGGGAAGACGGACTCGAGGTCATCGGAATTTCGCTCGACGAAGAAGGCCCGGAAGTGGTCAAGAAATATGTCGCCGAGCACAACGTGACGTACAAGATCGTCATGGGCAATGAAGAAACCGCCGAGACCTTCGGCGGCGTGATCGGCTTGCCGACCACTTTCATGGTGGACCGGGAGGGCAAGTTCTGGTCCATGCATCGAGGGCTGGTGGGCAAAGACGTCGTGGAGGAAGAGATCGTCGAGCTTCTGGGCATCTCGAAGAAACCCGACCCCGAAGGCGAAACGGCGCCCGCAAGCTGGACCCCCTAACATTCTTGGAATCTGGAATCCGGACTCGGACTCTGGACTCTGGAATCCGGAATTCGGAATCTGGAATTCGGAATTTGGAATCGTAATCCCTACCACCCGTCCGTCAATCCACATCTGTCTCCGGGGGCACCGCGGGCGCGGGCTGCACGAGTTCCAAAGCCCGCCGCAGCCGGGCGCGGCAGAGGTCGCGTCCCAAAATTTCCATCGAGTCAAACAGCGGCGTCGAGGCCGGGGTGCCCGCAATCGCCACATAGAACGGGCGGAGCAAATCGCGCAGCTTGAGCTGCAGCTCCTCCGCGGACTGCTTGAACAGAGCGGCGATCGCGTCTTTGTTCCAGTCCGTCAGCTCGTCGAGGGCCGCGAGAACTTGGGCAAAGGCCTTGACGATGACGGCCGGGGTCAACTTCTTGTCCTGGAAATCTTCCAGGGACAGATTCAGCTCGCCGGAAAGAAAAAAGGCTGTGAGCGGTGCGAGATCGCTGAAGAGCAATACGCGCGGCTTGACCAGCGGGACGATGGGCATCAGATAGTCGCGGTTGAGCGCCCAGGCGGCGACTCGTTGTGCGAACTCTTCGTCGGTCAAGTTCTCGCGCAGCCAGCGCCCGTTGAGCCACGCCAACTTCTTCACGTCAAAAACAGGTCCGCCGAGCGAGATGTTCTTCAAGTCGAACTGCTCGATCATCTGCGCGAGCGTGAACTTCTCTTCCCCTTCGGGAATGGACAAAGCCATCAGGCCGAGGTAGTTCGTCAGGGCTTCGGGGAGGCACCCGATGCGGCGGTAATAGGTGAGGCTCGTGGGATTGCGCCGCTTGCTCAGCTTGCTTTTGTCCGGGTTCCGCAGCAGCGGCAAGTGACACAGCGCGGGAACCGGCCACTGGAAATAGCTGTAGAGAAGCAGGTGCTTGGGCGCCGAGCTGATCCACTCTTCGCCGCGGATGACGTGCGTGATCTCCATCAGGTGGTCGTCCACGACGTTGGCGAGATGGTAGGTCGGCATGCCGTCCTGCTTGAGGAGCACCTGCATGTCCAC
>CAYWWM010000231.1:0-5365 GCA_964461735.1 uncultured Solibacteraceae bacterium
CGCGCGGCATGGCCTTGGGCGTGACAATGCAGTTGCCCGAAGACGACAAGCACAATTACAACAAGGCCTACCTCGAGAGCCGCATCACCGTCATGATGGGCGGGCGCGTGGCCGAGGAATTGTTCCTCAGCCACCAGACCACCGGCGCCGGCAACGACATCGAGCAGGCCACCGAGATCGCCCGCAAAATGGTCTGCGAGTGGGGTATGAGCGAGCTCGGCCCGCTCACCTTCGGCAAGAAAGAAGAGCAGATTTTCCTCGGCCGCGAGATCGCGCAACACCGCGACTACAGCGAAGACACGGCCATCCGCATTGACAAGGAAGTGAGCCGCATCGTGGACACCGCCTACCAGCAGGCCAAGACCATCATCACGGAACGGCGCGACAGCCTGGTTCGCATCGCCGAGGCGCTGCTCGAGCGGGAAGTCCTCGACGCGCACGAAGTGAAGCTGCTGATCGAAGGGAAGCCGCTCCCGAAGCCCGTCGTAACGAAGCCCGTAACCGAGGAGCCCGCCGAAACGCAGCGCGTGCTCAAGCCCGGCTTGGTGCGCCATCCCGAGAAACCGCTCGCCGAGGGCGAGAAGCCCGCCCCCGCGTAGTCGGCTGAATCCGAGGCTAGGAGTCAGAAGTCAGAAGCCAGAATCAGAGCCATCCAGCCATTCATCGTCACCCCTTCCAATTCCAGCTCCGAAGCCGCATTCTAACTCTCGGAGAACGAACCCGCGTGATGGGCATTTTGAACGTGACGCCGGATTCCTTCTCTGAGCGCGGCGTGTATTTCGACCGCAAGGCGGCGATTGCGAGAGGCCTCGAGATCGAGCGCGAGGGGGCAGACCTTCTCGACATTGGCGGCGAGTCCACGCGTCCCGGCGCCCTGCCTGTCGAACCGGAAGAAGAACTCGACCGAACCATCCCCGTCATCGAAGCCCTGAAAAGAAAAGGGCTGCGAATTCCCATTTCGATTGACACGTACAAGGCCCGCGTCGCCGAGCGGGCGCTCGCGGCTGGAGCCGAGATCGTCAATGACGTGAGCGGCCTGCGGTTTGACGCTTCGCTCGGCGAAGTAGTCGCGCGCTTCCGTGCCGGGATTGTGCTCATGCATATACGCGGAACGCCGCGCACCATGCAGGCGCTTCCGCCCCTCCGGGATGTTATTCCTGCCGTGCGGCGTGGGCTTGCCGGTTCCATACGCCGCGCCTTGCAGGCGGGTGTCGGCAAACACCGAATCATCCTCGACCCGGGACTCGGGTTTGGAAAGACCGTGGCGCAGAATTTCGAGCTCATCAACGCTCTGCGGCGCTTCGCGTCCCTCGGTTATCCGATCTTGGTTGGACCTTCGCGGAAGTCTTTTGTGCGCGCCGCGATCATCCGGGCGGCCACCCATTCGGGAAGCTCAGGCCAGCCCGTGAGGGAGCAGGCCCGATTCGGTTCCGTCCCCGATGAACTGCTCTTCGGGACAGCCGCCGCCGTCACGGTGGCGATTTTGAACGGCGCCCATATCGTGCGCGTTCACGATGTCCGACACATGCTCTCGGTCGTTCGAATTGCAGACCGGTTTGCCTCCTAGCCTGTGAAACATACTCCAAAGGGGGTATACTTATTCAGGAGTTAATATGCTATCCCAACATCAGCAAAAAAACGTTTGGGAAGGATGGTTGTCCTCTGAGATGCGGGCGAACTACTTTGCGGACATAGCGAGTCGCTATCAGTTTCGGCAGCTCGCCTTCACATGGGTCACGTTGCTTGCTTCGTCGGGGGCGGCTTTTGCTATAGTAACCGACTGGAGCCCACAAGGATACGAATGGATCAAGGCGGCGCTGGCTCTCATCACGGCAGCGATCAGTCTCTTATCGCTCGTCTTGCAGAGCCAGAAGAACGCCATGGAGTGTTCGGACCTTCACTTCCGGTGGAACCGTTTGGCGATGGAGTATGAGGCACTCTGGAACGACATGTATGCGGACGGCGCCGAAGCAAAACTCAAGGGACTGAAAGAAAAGGAAGCGGAACTTTCCAAGAGCAGTACAGCATTTTCGTACCGAAAGCGTGTCATGTTGAAGTGGCAGGATCATGTTGAGAGGCATCATGGGTTATCTGCAACTATATGAGCAAAGACAAACCATTAAAGGAAAGCTCCCAACCCCCCCATTCCAAGACCGCTGCCTCCGCCTCCACCACCGCCTCCACCGAAGCCTCCATTACCAAAGAACAATCGTTAAGTAGGAACGCAGATCGGGTCAATGCTGGTGCCCATCTCTGCTGGGCTTACAAAAACAGCGGGGCCATGACCAGCGTGAGGGTCGCGAGCAGCTTGATCAAGACGTGAAGCGACGGCCCGGCGGTGTCTTTGAACGGGTCGCCGACGGTGTCGCCGACCACGGCCGCCTTGTGCGAGTCGGATTTCTTGCCGCCATACATCCCCGTTTCGATATACTTCTTGGCGTTGTCCCACGCGCCGCCTCCGTTATTGAGGAATAATGCCATGAGGATACCCGTGATCGTCCCGACCATCAAGAATCCACCGACCACTTCCGCGCCCGTGGCTCCCGTGGCGGGCTGGCCCATCGCATAGTAGAGCCAGCGGAACACCAGACCGACGCCCAGGGTCATCCCGACCACTAGCAACCCAGGCAGGACCATCTTGGCCAGGGCGGCGCGCGTGGCGATGTCCACACACTGTCCGTAGTCGGGCTTCGAGGTGCCTTTCATGATGCCGGGATTGTTCTTGAACTGTTCGCGGACGTTGTTGATGATCGAATAAGCCGCTTTGCCCACGGCCTTGATGGCCAGCGAAGAAAACAGAAAGACGAGCACGGCGCCGAGCATTGCGCCGACGAACACTTCGGGTTTGTTCAGATTGATCGCCCGCTCGAACGTCGGCATGTAGTTCGAGACTTCATCGAGGTACGCTCCAAACAACAGAAAGGCGGCCAGACCCGCCGACCCGACGGCGTAGCCTTTGGTGAGCGCCTTGGTGGTGTTGCCCACCGAATCGAGCCGGTCCGTCTTGTCCCGAATTTCCTTCGGCTGCTGGCTCATCTCGACGATCCCACCCGCGTTGTCGGTGATGGGGCCGAACGTATCCATGGCGAGAATGAAGGCGCAGGGGCCCAGCATCCCCATGGTCGCGACGGCGGTGCCGAACAGCCCCGCGTCCGCGAGCCCCGAGCGTTGGCCGAGAAAGTAGGTGCTGACGATAGCCAGCCCGATCACCAGAATGGGAAAGCCGGTGGATTCCATTCCGACCGCAGCGCCGCAGATAATGTTGGTGGCTGGGCCGGTCTGCGATGCTTCCGCGATGGACTTTACGGGACGGTAGGTGTACTCGGTGTAATACTGGGTGATGAAGACGAAGGCAATCGAGGTCAGCACCCCGATGACGCCGCAGAGAAAAAAGTTGAAATAATGTTCGCTGCCGAGCAACCAGCGCGCCGCGACAAAAAATCCGGCCATCGCCAGCGCGGAGGTGATGTAGTAGCCGCGGTTGAGCGCGCTCATCGGGTCTTCCGCTTCATTCGTCCGAACCGACATGATGCCCACCATTGAAGCCAGAATTCCGAAGGCGCGCGCGACCAGGGGAAACAGCAGGATGCCGAGCAGCGTCAGGTTGTTCTGCTCGAAGACGCTCTGGTTGGCGCGGTAGAGCGCAGCCGCCAGGATCATGGCCCCGATGTTTTCGGCGGCGGTGGACTCGAACAGGTCCGCGCCGCGGCCGGCGCAGTCGCCGACGTTGTCGCCGACCAGATCGGCAATGACAGCCGGGTTGCGAGGATCGTCTTCGGGGATGCCGGCTTCGACCTTGCCCACGAGGTCCGCCCCGACGTCGGCTGCTTTCGTATAGATGCCGCCCCCAAGCTGCGCAAACAGTGCCACGAAACTCGCGCCGAAGCCATAGCCCACGATCAGCAGGGGAATCTTTGTGACGTCGTTGGTGACTCCGGTGATATTCACCAAAGAAAACAGCCCGGCGACTCCGAGCAGGCTCAGTGCGACCACAAAGAATCCCGAGACCGCTCCTCCACGAAGAGCCGTTTGCAGGGCGCTATTCATATCCCGGGTGGCCGCCGCGGCGGTACGGATATTGGCCCGAATGGCCACCCACATCCCCATGTACCCGGATGCCACCGAACACGCCGCGCCGAGGAGAAAGGAAAGCGTCGTCCAGAGGGCCAAATCCCCGGGCGCGGCAGGGTCATGCTCGTTTTGCGTCCGCACGAACGCGTACAGGATGTAGATTAGGGCAGCCAGCGCGACGGCGAGGTAGGCGATCGTCGCATTCTGGCGGCGCAAGAAGGCTTCCGCTCCCAGCTTGATGGCGTCGGAAATTTCCTGCATGGACTTCGAGCCGACGTCTCGCCGCAGCACGTCCCGAACCAAGAACACCGCAAATAAAAGACCTAAAATGCTAATCCCAAAAATCAAACCGAGTTCCACGGTCTCTTGTAGTCTCCTCTCTAAAAACAGTGACGAGTGACATGAGTGACAAGTGATAAGAAAGGCCAGGCTCAGGCCAGCAACTCCTCTTCCCAATTTTCCAAATACCGTTTCACGGCGGCCATGAACTGGTCCGCCACCGCGCCGTCAATGACTCGGTGGTCGTAGCTCAGCGAAAGATGCGCGATGGAACGGATGGCAATGGCGTCGTTAATGACCACGGGAACCTTCGCGATGGAGCCAACCCCCAGGATCGCCACTTGTGGCTGGTTGATGATGGGCATGGCAAACAAACTCCCGAACAGGCCGAAATTGGTGATCGTAAACGTCCCGCCCTGCACTTCGTCCACGGTCAGTTTCTTGGTCCGCGCGCGGTCGGCCAAATCGTTCACGGCGCGCGTCAGTCCCAGGAAGCTCTTTTCGCCAGCGTGGCGAATCACGGGCACGATCAGTCCCCACTCGAGCGCGACGGCAATTCCCATATGAATGTCTTTCTTGTACACGATGTTGTCCCCCGCGACGGAACTGTTCAGAATGGGAAACCTCCGGAGACCGTCCATCGCCGCCCGCACAAAGAACGGAGTATACGTCAGGCGTGTATTTTCCTTCTTCTCGAAACGCTCCTTTTCCCGGCGGTAGATTTCGACGACGCGGGTCATATCCACCTGAAACACGGTGGTCACGTGCGCCGAGGTCCGCCGGCTCAGAACCATGTGCTCGGCGATCTTTTTGCGGATGGGGCTCATCGGGACGATTTCTTCTCGCGCGCCCGCGACTCTCGGGACCGTCTCCCTCACGGCAGGCGTTTGAAGAGCGGTCCCCGAAGGCGTTTTCTGGCGCTCAACATACGCCAGCAAATCTTCTTTAGTAATCCTTCCTCCCGATCCCGTGCCTTCCACGTGCAGCAAATCCACGCCGTGTTCCTTGGCCAGCC
>CAYWWM010000232.1:0-5364 GCA_964461735.1 uncultured Solibacteraceae bacterium
CCGAGGAATCGCACGTGCTCCTGCATCCGCGTCCGAATCACGGTTCGGCGCAGGTCGGGATGCTCGCTCAGCTCATCCCCGATGATGAGCAATTTCAACTTGTGAAACTGCGGATGCTGCTGCAGCTCGCCGCGGATCACGGCGAAGGCTTCGATCAGGCGCGGGATGTTTTTCTGCGGGCGCGCGCTCCCGACGTAGAGCAGGAAGGGGTCTTGAACCTGGTAGCGCTCGAGCACCAGCCGCCCCTCTTCCTTCCGAGCGGCGCGGATAAACCGCTCGTCAATGGCGTTCTCGACCACCGTGATTTTCTCGGGCGGCACCGCGAACAAGTTCTCGATGTCCTGCTTAGTGGCCTGCGAGACGGCTACCAGGCGCGCCGCTTTGGCCAGGCTGCGCTGCGTCATCCGGAAGCGCAGGGTCTGCCTGAACCCCTGCCGCGGCCCGTAGAGAAACTCCGCCATGTCGTGCACCGTCAGCAGGTAGCGGCAGGGAACCAGCGGCGCCGTGGCAAGATGCGGGATATGCAGCAGGTCCACCCCGCGCGCACGGAGCAGGCGGTGCAGGCGAACATGGTGGCCAACATGGTTCCACCACGTCTCGCGCGGGTCGCACCAGCGGACCACCTCGAAATTGTCGGGCAGCGCCGCGTCTTCGGAGATTTTCGCGGGGTCGCCCAGCAGCAGGTAGCGATTCTCGCGGTCGCGCGCCGCCAGCGTCCGCACCAGGTTGCGGATGTAGGTGCCGACGCCGAAGTCGCCGATGCGGCAGACGTGGATGGCGATGCGCATAGTTAGGTGTTAGGTGCCAGGTGTCAGGTGTTCGGTTAAGGACCACCTTAATGTGGTGACAAGTCCGGACTCCGTGATCCCGTCAGGGCATGGCTTCAGCCATGCCGAAGAAGAGCCGAGGGAGACGGGCTTCAGCCCCTGAGGGAGGTCTTCCCCACGCCGATGATTCCGGTCGCAGTTTTTACGACTCACCTCAGCGGCTGAAGCCGATCTCCTCCTACTTGGCGAACCGGCACGACTGAAGTCGTGCTCTGACGAAACTCCCGTGGCTGTCACTATATTATGCAACGGTCAATTAGGATGAGAACGCTTCTCTCATCGCACCGGCGCTTCGGCGCGCGCCGTCGCCCGGCCGCCGCGCGCCTCCGCGGAGGGCTGCAGCCGCCAGCGGTAGAGCGGAAACTCTTCGGCCAGCTCGAGCACGCGCCGGCGCACGTCGCCAATGCGCGCCTCGTCCTGCGGATGGAGCAGGACCTCCGCGATCCACGCGCCGATCTGGCGCATCTCGGCTTCCTTCATGCCGCGCGTGGTCACCGCCGGCGTCCCGATGCGGATGCCGCTCGGGTTCATGGGCTTGTTGGTGTCGAAGGGAATGGCGTTCTTGTTTACGGTGAGGTGGGCGCGTCCGAGCGCCTCCTCGGCCTCGCGTCCGCGCAGCCCTTTTTGGAACACGTCCACCAGCATCAGGTGCGTGTCAGTGCCGTTCGAGACGACGTGGAAGCCTTCCGCGATCAGGGTTTCGGCAAGCACGCGGGCGTTCGACTGGATCTGCCTCTGGTAGTCGCGAAACTCCGGCTGCATGGCTTCCCGGAAGCAAACCGCCTTGGCCGCGATCATGTGCACCAGCGGGCCGCCTTGGAGGCCCGGGAAGACCGCCTTGTCAATCGCCGCGGCGTGCGGCGCCTTCGAGAGGATCATGCCCGCGCGCGGGCCGCGCAGCGTCTTGTGCGTGGTGGTGGTCACGATGTCGGCGTAAGGCACAGGACTCGGGTGAATGCCCGCCGCCACCAGCCCCGCGAAGTGTGCCATGTCCACCAGCAGGTACGCCCCGACCTGGTCGCAGATGGCCCGCATCCGCGCGAAGTCAATGACGCGCGAATACGCCGTGGCCCCGGCGACGATCAGCTTGGGCTTTTTCTCGGCGGCCTGGCGCTCCAACTCGTCGTAGTCAATCGTTTCGGTATCCTGCCGCACTCCATAGGGAACCACCGTGTACGCCTTGCCGGAAAAGTTGACCGGGCTGCCATGCGTGAGGTGGCCGCCGTGCGAGAGATGCATGCCGAAGATCACGTCGCTGGGCTGGATGAGGGCCGCGTAGGCGGCCATGTTGGCCTGGCTTCCGGCGTGCGGCTGCACGTTGGCGTGCTCGGCCCCGAAGAGTGCTTTGGCGCGGTCGCGCGCCAGGTTCTCGACCACATCGGCATACTCGCACCCGCCGTAGTAGCGCTTGCCCGGATAGCCTTCGGCGTACTTGTTCGTGAAGACCGACCCCATCGCCTCGAGCACCGCCTGCGAGACGAAATTCTCGCTCGCGATCAATTCGAGGTTCTGGTGCTGGCGCTCGGTCTCTGCGCGGATCGCCTCCGCGACCTCCGGATCGAACTCCGCCAGCGGCCGCGCCATTCGCTCTGCTGCATTGTTCGTTGCCACCAAATCCTTACCTCTTTTCCGTCGGAAATTCTCACCCGCCCAGTCAGTATACACCGTCTGTATAGAACCATATCCGGGGGGGCGAACCGTCCCTTTGCACAAGGCGGGAGCCGCGTCCGGTGGGGAACAGTTTCCGCAACTGCTTCCCTGCGCGCGGCGCACATTGGCGCTGGAATCCTTGGCGAAAGGTGTATGATGGAAAGACCGAGGAGCAGGGGATATGAGGATCACCACTCGTCTGCCACAGATCGTGAACCCGAGCGCGGGCGCCTGCGCCGAGGGTGGCGAGCCGTCCATGACGGCCACTCTGCGCGCGGACATCGTGGAGCATCGGAAACTCCAAGGTCCGGCGGGCGATCCAGCCTACCGCGAGCAGCTCGAGGAGTTTGGCCGCAATCCCGCCGTGATGCTGGAACTCAGTTCTCGCTGCAATTTCTACTGCGACTACTGCCGAAGCCCGATTTCCGACCGGCAGAAGAGCACTATGAGCCGGGAGCTGTTCAACCATCTGCTTCCGCAGATCAAGGAGATAACCCAGCGGCGCTTGCGGCTTCATATTGACGGCGAACCCATGCTGCATCCGCAGTTTCTCGAGCTGTGTCTGGACGCCAATCGGGAAGGGTTTCGGATGGCCGTGGCCAGCAACGCCAGCGCGCTGAAGAACGAGTATCTCGCCATAGACATGGATCTGTTTATTCACCTCTCGACGAGCGTGGAGGAGCATCAGCGCCGTTCCAAGGGCAATTTTGAGCACTACGTCCAGAAGATTCAGAGATACCTGCAGGGTTGGATGGAAGGCCCGGCCATGCAGGAAATCGAGCTGAAGATATTCTTCAATGCCCGCGAAAGCGGAAACCCAGACCTCATGCGAGACAAACGGGAATTCGTGGCGGGGTTCGCGCGGGGACTGGGTCTCGAAACGGAGGGCTGCTGGCAGCCTCCCGACTGGAAACCGAAACTTTACTATCGCAAACCCTCCGGCCACGGGATGCAGATTCGATATCAGCAGACGACGGAGGGGGGGCTCTACCCGAACGTCAGCGGCCTGCTGTTTCCCCATGCCTTGCCCCAGGACTGGGGATTCTGCGACTCCCCGTGGAAGGTGTTGGCGGTGCATTCGGACGGCAGCGTCGGTTTCTGCTGCGTAGATATTTCCGGCAAGACGATCTTTACCGAGCCGCACGAGATCTGGGAAAAACCGCTGGCCTGGATCTGGCGCCATCATCCCAAGCTGGTGGAGGCGCGCCGCCAGTTTCTGGCGGGCCATGCGATGTTGCCGATCTGCCGCGACTGCCTGGAAATTGCGCCGAACCGCGAAAACTATTTGTTCACGGAGATCTTCCCGGGTGACCCGGCTTCGTAGCAGATCGGCGTTGTCAGGGCCAAGGGAGTGCGTCACCGATCCCCCTCATGCAGTCAGGCCGGCTGCGGCTCCCTCCTCCTCCTCAGCGTTTCCCGAATTGGTATAAACTCTATCCGAGGCAATACGTCGCTGGGCATTGCAGTTCGCTCCGGCTGAGTATGGAGACCGCTCACTCCCGGTCGCGGCTCGGATGCCGGAATTGATATGATGTAGCGCGCAGTTTATGAAGCAAAGACGAAAGAAAGTATCCGAGGACGACATGATCCCGGAATACGATTTTACTGGCGCTGTCCGAGGAAAATATTACGAGCGTTATCAGCAAGGCACAAACGCCGTCTTGCCCGACCCGGACGTGGCGGAGGTCTTCCGTGATCCCGCGGTGGTGAATGACGCCTTACGACTCCTGGTCTCCATCGCCGAAGCCAGAATAGCAAGCCCGCGAAAGGGTCGGGGTGGGCAAAGACGGGCAGCGAAGGCGGCTCGCCACTAAGTTGTGAACACATGTGGAACCAGGCGCGGATGAAAAAAAACAAAGAAGAAACAGAAGCTCCCGGATACCGATTCCGTTGAAGAATTGGCCAGTTTCTGGGACACGCATGATCTAACAGATTTCGAAAAGGAACTGGAGCAAGTGACCGAATCGGTCTTTCTGCGCGTAAAGAGCGACAAAGGCAGGACGGGAGACCCCGCCTAATGAGCGCGGTGCACATCCGCAATGTCTCGAAGGCGTACCCGATTTACGCTCGTCCGGCGGACCGCCTGAAGGAATTGCTCACCGCCAATCGCCGCTCGTATCACCGTGATTTCTGGGCCTTGCAGGACATATCGCTGGAAGTCCCCAAAGGCCAGACGTTCGGCCTGGTAGGTGAAAACGGTTCGGGTAAGAGCACGCTGCTGCAACTGATCGCGGGAATCTTGCAGCCCACGCGCGGCTCCATCGAAGTCACCGGGCGGGTTTCCACGCTGCTGGAGTTAGGCTCCGGTTTCAATCCCGAGTTCACGGGCCGCGAGAACGTGTTTCTGAACGGCGCCATTCTCGGGTTGAGCAACGCGGAGATGGAGCGGCTCTATCCGACCATCGAGAGTTTCGCGGAGATCGGCGAGTTCATCGAGCAGCCGGTCAAGACCTATTCGAGCGGCATGATGGTCCGGCTCGCCTTCGCCGTGGCCATCAGCGTCGAGCCGGACATCCTGCTCGTGGACGAGGCGCTCGCCGTCGGCGACATCTATTTCCGCCAGCGCTGCATGCGGAAGATTCATGAGCTGAGCCGGCGCGGCGTGACGATTCTCTTCGTCTCGCACAGCGCCGCCGACATCAAGAGCTTGGCGCAGACTGTGGCGTGGCTCGACCATGGCCGTCTCGTCGAATGCGGCGACGCCGACCAGGTTGTCGCCAAGTACCTCGCCGCGATGGTGCAGAAAGATTCTGCGTACCGGAAACAGCTTGCGCACGTGTCCGGCGACCGTAAGAGCACAGCCTCGCCCGCCCGTGCACCGGAAGTGGTCGAGCGCATCCCCAACGTGGACTATCGCTACGGCAACCGCGCGGCGGAAAGCCTGAGC
>CAYWWM010000233.1:0-5354 GCA_964461735.1 uncultured Solibacteraceae bacterium
AAGTTAACTGGCGATTGGCCGCCTCGATCCCCTCTCACCTAGATAAGCGCAAACAGTGCGCGAAAACTTTAATGCCAAGGGAAATTTGTCTGGTTTGGCTGGGACGTGGCTCCGCTCGATGAGCCAGGGAGTCCGGCATGACGCCCGAACGCTGGCAGCAAGTGAAGCAGCTTTATAACGACGCGCTGGAGCGGAAACCTGGCCAGCGGGCAGCCTTCCTGCGTGGAGCCTGCGCGGAGGACGGAGAACTGCGGCGCGAAGTCGAATCATTGTTAGCCGAAGATGAGACGGCGCAGGACTTTTTGGAATCGCCGGCGCTGGAGCTGGCAGCCAAGGTGTTCGCGCAGGAGCAGCAGCCTTCGCTGGTGGGACGGCAGATCGGTTCGTATCGTGTGCTTTCGACGCTCGGAGCCGGCGGGATGGGAGAGGTCTATCGGGCCAAGGACACCCAGCTCGGCCGTGACGTGGCCCTCAAAGTCCTGCCGCGAGTTTTCCTGCGCGACCCGGAACGGCTGGCCCGCTTCAAGAAGGAAGCCCTCCTGCTGGCGTCGCTGAACCACCCCAACGTCATCACCGTTTACGGCATCGAACAGGACGACGCAATTTTTGCCATCGCCATGGAGCTGGTGGAGGGCAAGACCCTGCGGGAGCTTTTGGCCGCAGGGACCTTGCCGGTTCGCAACGTCCTCGAAGTGGCCGTTCAAATGGCTGCCGGGCTGACCCGAGCCCATCAGGCTCGGATCGTGCATCGGGATCTGAAACCACAGAATGTGATGATTCGCAATGACGGCCTCGTCAAGATCCTGGATTTCGGCTTGGGCAAGCTGGTCCCTGCGCCGCTCGAGGAAAAGAACCCGGAAACGCCTGGGGTGGAGGGGGGCACGCTCCCAGGCAGGATTCTGGGAACGGTGGATTACATGTCGCCGCAGCAGGCCGCGGGGAAGGCGGTGGATTTCCGCTCCGATCAGTTTTCCTTTGGTTCGATTCTCTATGAAATGCTGACGCTGAAGAAAGCGTTCCATCGGGAAACCGCCGCGCAGACGTTAACGGCGATCATGGAGGACGAACCGGAACCGGTTACAGCCTTGAATCCCGAAGTCCCTTTTCCCCTCCAAGAAGTGATCCAACGCTGTTTGGCCAAGAACCCGGACAATCGCTATGCCGCGACGGAGGAGCTGGAGACCGAGCTGAAGGAACTGCAAGCCAATCTTTCCGAGCTGAGGGGCGCCACGTGGACTCGCTTCCTCCCGCGGCATCGCCCGCGCTGGCAAGTGAGGCTGGCCGGTCTGCTGCTCGCCGCGCTGCTGGCGGCCGGCGTCGGCCTCCTCGCTCCCTCCCTGCCGTTCCGGCTTACCTCCACAGGACAGTTGCAAACCCTGCCGGAAGAGAAACAGATCGCCGTGCTGTCGTTTACGAATGTGGGGAACGATCCCGCGAATCAGGCGTTCACTGACGGGCTGGTCGAAACGCTTTCGAGCAAGCTCTCTCAGCTCGAACAGTTCCAGCGCGCCCTCACCGTGGTCCCTTCCAGCGAGCTTCGCAGCGAGGGAATCACCGGTGCCCGCGAAGCGAGGCAAATCTTCGGCGCCACGCTCGCGATCTCCGGGAGCGTGCAGCGCACGGAAAACAGACTGCGGATCAACATCAGCCTCGTGGATACGCAAACGTTGCGGCAGCTCAAAGCCCGCTCCATGGACACCGAAATTCGCGACGTATCGGTCTTGCAGGATGGCGTCGTGCTGGCGGTGGCCGACCTTCTGGAAGTGGATCTGCCGGAGCAGGCCAAACAAGTCCTGGCCGCGGGCGGAACCACGGCGCCCGGCGCGTATGAGTTTTACACCCAGGGCCGAGGCTACCTGCAACGCTACGAGGACGGCCAAAACCTGGATACGGCGATCGGACTGTTTCAACGGGCGCTCGAGATGGATTCGAACTACGCTCTAGCCCATGCGGGTCTCGGGGAAGCCTACTGGCGAAAGTATGAAATCAGCAAAGAGCTGCAATGGGCCGAACAGGCCCGAGCCAGCAGCGCCATGGCCCTGGAGCTCAACGACCAGCTCGCGCAGGTGTACGTGATCCTGGGGATGATCCATACCGGCACCGGCCGCTATGAGGAGGCGGTGCGGAGCGTGCAGCGGGCGATTGAGCTCGATCCGCTCAATCCCGATGCGTACCGCGAGTTGGCCGCAGCTTACGAAGCGCTACAGAGGATGGAGGAGGCGGAGGCCACCTACCAGAAGGCCATCGGCGCCCGGCCCGGCTTCTGGGGAAGCCACAATAACCTGGGACGCTTCTATTTCCGCCAGGGCCGCTACCCGGAAGCGGAAGCTCAATTCCGCCGCATCGTCGAATTGACCCCGGACAATTGGCGCGGCTACAACGGCCTGGGAGCCGTGTACGGAAGGCAGCAGCGCTATGATGAAGCCGTGGGGATTTATGAAAAGTTGGTCGCGATCGAACCGACCATTACTGCCGTTTCCAATCTCGGAACGACGTATTTCAACCTGGCGCGCTATGCCGACGCTGCCCGCGCCTTCGAACGAGTTATTCAAATGAACGATCGGGACTACACCCGTTGGCGGAACCTGGCGTCCGCTTACCAGTGGGCGCCCGGGGAAGGCGCGAAAGCTCGCGGCGCCTTGCAGCGCGCGGCCGAGCTGGCCGAGCAGCAGCGCCGCCTCAACCCGCGCAGCCCCAATATCCTGATGGACTTGGCCGATTGTTATTCTCTGCTGGGCCAGGGAGCCCGCGCGCGGAATCTGCTCCGCCAAGCCCTCGCCATGGCTCCCCAGGAGGTGTACCTCATGTTCCAGGCGGGCGTGGTCTATGAACAGTTGGGAGACAGGCAAAACGCCCTGCAATGGATTTCCAGGGCGATCCAAAATGGCTACTCCCGAGACCTCATTGAACGCGCTCCCGATTTGGCGCAGCTCCGGGCCGATGCCCGATTTCAGCAACTGAACCAACCATAACCCAACCTCACGAACTAACCAGAAAAGGAGACAACCAATGCCAACTATCACGATTCGAAGGGGGCCAAGATCAGGGGGGGATGCAGCGGCCAAGTTTCACGCCGATCCACCCAGCAGGCACGTCACTCCTGACCCCGACCACCCGGATACTGACAAACCCGATGGCGAGGTTATGTGGGTGAACGCTACCGGTGGCAGAGCGCAACTGTGGCTCCCTAACGGTGCCAGGGTATTTGATCCGGCTCCTCCCGATACATACACCGACATTCCTCACAATGGCCTTACCTATAAACTCAAACCCAAGGAGGAGCTAGAGAAAGTTGGAGTAAAGGGGAATTACGAGTACTCCGTTTTCTGCAGCAACGTTCCATCCAGCGAGGACGGGTTTGCCGATGGCAATTCGCCGCCGAACTATGATGTGCCGTAAGGCGGAACGAGGGACTCCTTCGCTTGCCTGAGGAGCAGTTCTGCATAAGGGATCGGAGCAGACGTGCCATGATGGCGGCGGAGGAGTTTCCCTGCTCATCGGCCCGCAACATCAATTGACGGAAAGAAGGGGCATCCGTATATGCGCGTGCGATTCCTGCCGCTGATGCTTGCGAGTGCGGCGGTCTTCGCCGGCTTGTGGGCCGCCGCCCAGGCCATCGCAGACCCTCGCATCGGAACCTGGAAGATCAACCTGGCGAAGTCCAGATTCAATCCGGGTCCGTCGCCTCGGAGCATGACGGTGCGGTTTGAGCCGCACGGGAGCAACGGCTATCAAGTCACGATTGACACCGTGGAGGCGAGCGGCGAATCCTGGAAACACGAGTACGTTGCCAACTACGACGGCAAGGACTATCCCGTTTCGGGCGATCCGGGACGGGACACCGTGGCCCTGAAAAAGATTGACCTCTATACGCTCGAATACACCAACAAGCGGGCCGGCCGAGTGATCAACTCCTATCGGGAGGTCATCGCACCGGACTTGAAGTCCCGGAGCATCACGCAAAAAGGCATGAGCTCGCGCGGCGTCGCGGTGGACAATTACATCGTGTATGATAAGCAGTAGTCAGAAGCCAGGAGTCAGAATCCAAGCGTGACCGGAGGAGAGTGAGCAATGCCGTTGTACCTGTGGCAGGGAGCATACACCGCGGAAGGCTGGGCCACGTTGATCGAGAAACCGCAGAACCGGATCCAGGCCGTGCGGCCCGCGATCGAGAAGCTGGGCGGAAAGATTCGCGGCGCCTTTTTCAGCTTCGGCGAGTACGACGTAGTCCTGATCGTGGAGATGCCCGACAACATCAGCGCGGCGGCCCTCTCGATGGCCATCGCATCCGGGGGCGTAGTCAAAAACTCCCAGACCACGGTGCTGATGACTCCCGAAGACGGCCTCGCCGCCATGAAAAAAGCCGCGGGCTCCGGCTACCGGCCGCCCAAGGCCAGGTAGAGACGGGTAGAGAAGTAAACAACCCAGCCTAAGGCTCTGCCACGGGAAGGCCGCCGGGACTGCTGCTCGCCGCTGCCGGAAGCGGAGCAAGCCCTGCCGCCGCCAGCGTGGCTTGCACCGAGACTCGGTGCAGCGCGAAGTAGCAAGCGGCACTGGCGAAGTTCGCCAGGCCCAGGAACAGAAAGCCTCCCCAATACGCCCCGTCCAGAGCTCCAATCATGCGTCCGAAGACGGCCGGGCCAAGCGCGGAAACGAACGTGCCTACGCCGGTGTAGATTCCGGTCCCGCGCGCGATGGCCTCGGGCCGGACCATGGCGTGCAGCAAGGCTCCGTTCAGGGCTGCCGAGACGGCGCCTCCGCCGATCAACGCGGCGAGAAACACGGCGCTCGCGGTGGGAGGCAGCAGCAGCGCGCCGGGAATCACCGTGACGGCGATCAGAACGCCGGTCCAGGCCGCCGTGCGGGCGCGCTGCATGGTGCGGTCGGCAATGGAACCCGCCACCACCATAATCACCGTAGCGATCACGTAGCCCACCGTAATCCAGCGCGACATGGTCCCGAAGGAGAGCTGGCGCTGGGAAACCAGGAAACTCGGAATCCACTGGATCAGTGTGAAAACCGTGGTGGTCGAAACGATCATGCCGCCGGTAATCAGCCAGAACGACCGGCTGCGGAACAGCTCCCGGAAGCTCAGCCGCTCGACGGCGACGGCCTGTTTCTGATCGCCCGCGATCTCTTCGAGCTCGCGCGCCTGGAGTCCCTTCTGGGCCGCCGGGCGGTTCGCCACAAAGGAAAAGAGAATGATCGGGATCAAAGAGATGACGGCCAGGGCGACCATCATTCCCCGCCAGCTGGAAGCCAGCATCAAAGCCGTCACGATGGGGATGGCGACGGCGGTGCCGAGCGTCGCTCCGGTCAGCCAGAACGATTGCGCGCGGGAGTGCTCGCGCGCG
>CAYWWM010000234.1:0-5342 GCA_964461735.1 uncultured Solibacteraceae bacterium
CGAACAGCACCCACTTGTGCGTGGGATGGTAATTCTGGCCGTCGTTCAGGCGATGCGCCGGCGTGACGGCCATGTCGTCGAGCACCGCCACCTTCGCCGCCAGAAAGGCGCTGTAATAGCGGTACGCGATCGCCAGGACGCAAAGCACGACGATCAGGATGGGCGCAGCATGCATGGTTTTACCCGCCTTTTACTTTACCTCATCGGTCCTGCATTTGGAAATGTCATGTCGTGATTCAGCCTTATTCATTCAGGGTTTTGAATGAGATCGTTTACCTCTGCTGCCAGCATTTCCCGTCTCTAGCGCTTCAAGGGCAATTGTTCCGGTCCGGCTTTGCGGGCCTTGGGAGCTTTCTTAAATGTTAGGTCGGTTCTGGCGGGTTCGGGCGGGTAGTCAATTCGACGGCCCTCTTCCAAAAGTTCTTTGATCGTCAGAATTTGCAAACGGGGATGGTTTCCATAGGGCGTCTTGTAAAATTCGGTGCTGGCGGCTTCAACTTGCATCGGTTTGGTCGGTTCTTCCAAAGTTATCAGCACGCCGATTTCAGCTTGCTCGCGATCCAAAACTCCGCGCAGGTCCCGTATGTCCTTCACCGTAACGCCGCCAGACTTCACAGACAGGATGATCTGCTTCGTCTTCCCGCCCGGTTCGTCGTGGAAGTACAACCGCCCATCAATGCCCCGATCCGCGCCTTTCCTTTGTTCGGCAGGCCTCGCCCCTACAAGCCCCAAAGCCCACCACTGGAATTGAAACGCGTTTTGGTGCGCCAACGCTTGCGCGTCCGGCAAGGAGACGGGTTCCCCTATGACTTTGAAATGCACCTCGTCGCCAAACGCATTCTTGAGGCGATGTCGGATCAACGTAATTGCCAGATGCGTGATGTCGATGCCGATCCACTGGCGTTGGAGGCGCTGCGCAACGGCAACGGCGGTTCCGCACCCGCAGAAAGGGTCTAAGACAACGTCCCCTTCCTTGGAGCTTGCTTTGATGATGCGCTCCAGAAGGGCTTCTGGTTTCTGGGTTGGGTAGCCAAGACGTTCGGTTCCGGCTGCGAATTCAATGTCATCCCAGAAGTCTCCCACGGGAATTCCTTCCTGCTCATCGAGGTACCGTTTGTACCTTGGGATGCCCTGGCCTCCTTTGGGTACGACGATGCGGCCTCTGGCATATTCTTCTTCCATCCGGTCTTTCGTCCATCGCCAAACTTTGGTGACTCCAAGAAACTCATATGTCAAGTTTGGTCTATTGCGATTCGGATTCAGAAGGCTTGTGAGTTGATAGAGGCGCCCATCGTCATCACGAAGCGTATATTGAGTAACCACCTTTGCCGCATCATGTCGCAGATACTGTGGATTCCATTTCACAAAGCTTGCATCTTTCGAATAGGCCAATATAACATCGTGATTCCGTGCAAACCTTGTAAACGCATGCCCCTTTGGATGGGATCGTCGCCAGACGATCTCGTTATGAAAGTTCGTCGGCCAAAAAGCCGCGTCTAACAGCATCTTCAGATAGTGGCTTGCTGTGGGATCACAGTGCAAGTAGATCGTGCCCGCAGGTTTTAGCACGCGGCGCAATTCAACAATGCGTGGCGCCATCATTGCCAGGTACGCCAGCATGTCGTTTTCGCCTAGCAGCCGACGAAATCCCTGCATTGCCTGAGAGACCCGTCCCCCCGCCTCGGCAACATCTTGAAACGATCTTGCAGCGGCCTGATCCCATTGCCAAGTGTCCTCAAACGCCTTGATTTGAGCCGCAGAGCGCGAGCCGTTTTGCTCGGCAAAGAGCACGTTGTAGTCCTGGTTGCTCTTGAAGGGAGGGTCGAGATAGATTAGATCAACCGTTTCATCTCCCAAATACCGCCTGAGGATGTCCAGGTTGTCGCCATAATACAATGTGTTTTGCATTGACATCCTCTGTGCCGGCAGCGCGGCAACAAGATTCTACCACGTGACAAGAAACCGTATAGGAATCGATTTCGGTTCAAATCGGATCAAGACATTCACCCTTTCGTTTCCGACCCTTGCTGCCGGGCGTATGATCGGCTACAGTGGCCGGTGCCTGTGAGGAATCCATGAGCCGAGCGGCGAGCGCGTTTGCGTACCGGAACGGAGAGCTTTACTGCGACGCGGTGCCGGCCCGCGTGATCGCCGATGCAGTTGGGACGCCGACCTATGTCTACCGCAGCCGGGAGATTCTGGCGCGCTACCGGGAGTTTCAGCAGGCGTTCGGAAACTACCCGCATCTGATCTGCTATTCGGTGAAGTCGAACGCGAACCTGGGAATTCTGCGGCTGCTGGCGAAGCAGAGAGCCGGGTTTGATATCGTGTCGGGCGGCGAGCTCTACCGCGTGCTCGCAGCGGGCGGCAAGGCGAGTCGGACGGTGTTTTCGGGCGTGGGAAAGACAGCCGCGGAGATGGATTACGCGCTGCGAGCCGGGGTGTTGCTGTTCAATTGCGAGTCGGAGAGCGAGCTGCGTCTGCTGAGCGAGCGCACGGCAAGGCTCGGCAAGCAAGCGAGCGTGGGCCTGCGCGTGAACCCGCACGTGGACGCGACGACGCATCCCTACATTCACACGGGACTGACGGAACACAAGTTCGGAATCGAGATGGAAGCGGCCGAGGATCTCTATCGCCGGGCGCAAGAGTGGCCGGGACTGCGGATGGCCGGCTTGAGCTGCCACATCGGGTCGCAGATCGCAGACCTTGCTCCGTTCGCCGAAGCCGTCGGGAAACTGGTGGTGATGGCCGCGCGGCTGCGCAGTGGCGGGATGGCCATCGAATACCTTGACGCGGGCGGGGGGTTGGCGGTGGGCTACCAGCCGGAGGACTCGCCGCCTTCGATCCGCGCCTACTGCCGGCGACTGCTGCGCTCGGTGCGCGGGAGCGGGCTGACACTGGTGGTCGAGCCGGGACGGGCGCTGGTGGCCGAGGCGGGAATCCTGCTGGCGCGGGTGGTGCACGTCAAGTCCACGGGGCGAAAGCGATTCGTGATCGTGGACACCGCCATGAACGACCTGCTGCGGCCGTCGCTCTACGGCGCTTATCACGAAGTGCGGCCAGTAGTTTGCGATGCGCGCAAAGAAGTGGTGGCGGACCTGGTGGGTCCCGTATGCGAGACCGGCGATTTCCTGGCGCGGGGGCGGCGCCTGCCCGCCGTCGAACCGGGGGACCTCGTGGCGATCTTTACCGCGGGGGCCTACGGCTTCGTGTTGAGCTCGAACTACAACGCGCGCCCGCGTCCGGCGGAGGTGCTGGTCGAGGGGCGGCGCTGGCGCGTGGCGCGGCGGCGCGAAACGTGGCGGGACATGGTGCGAGGCGAATAACGCGGCCAGGCGGGGTTTACGGAAACGCTTCCCCGGCCAAAAGGGCCTGGACCTGGCCGGAAAAATCCAGAAATTGCAGGGGCTTGTAGAGGTAGTAGCAGCCGCTGGTATCCAAGAACTGCTTGACCGCGGCGCTCTTCTCGCCGGTCAGGAACAGAATGCGCTGCGGAGGCAGATAGGCGTTGTCCTGGATGTGCTTGAACAACTCCTGGCCGGTCATCTCCGGCATCCGAATGTCGCACACCAGCAGGTCGAAGCTTCCGACGGAGAGCTTGGTGAGAGCCTCCTTGCCGTTCTGCGCCACCTCGACCTTGGCGTCCCACGCTTCGAGCACTTTGCGCAGCAGCCGCACCGTCAGCTCATCGTCATCCACCACCAGGATGGCTTTCTGCTGCGTGGCGCCAGACGTTCCTCGGGAGGTAATCTGAACGGAATCCACCGCTTCCCAATGCTGTGGACAGGCGCAGTAGCTGCATTGGAATTGCAGCCGGCCTCCTTCCGAGAGCTGCCGCTTCTGAGCTAACGTGAGGTTAAAGGTCTTCTCCCTGCGGCAAACGATGCAGCGTAACAAGATCTCCCTGATTTCGAGCATATTCGGCCCTCAAGCCGCGTGGAATTCAGAATCTTGACAAACAAAAGATCTTCCACGCTGGCTCATTATAACAAGGTCAGTCGAGCAGAAGGAAGCGAACGGTAGTGTTTCAGTTTGAATTTTCCGACGTGTAAGGGCACGGTTTCAACCGTGCCGCAAGAGCATGTGCCGGCCCGCGGTTTCAACCGCTGAGGGACAGACCCTCAGGGGCTGAAGCCCGAATGATTTTGCGGCAGTTACGGCATGGTTGAAACCATGCCCTTACGTCAAACAGAGACACTACCGAAGCGAACGGCGGAGGAAGCTCAGGGATCATTGGATCATTGCGGATCATTGGACGGCAAGGAAGCCGCTGCCGAGCCAGGCGCCGCCGTCCAGCGTGAGATTTTCGCCGTTGATGTACTCCGCATAGGGAGAAACCAGAAACGAGGCGGCGCAGGCAATCTCTTCGGGTTTGCCGAGCCGTCCGACGGGAATCCTTTCCAGCAGCTTACGGGCGGACTCCGGATTGCTCCACAGGGCGTTGGAGGCTCCCTCGGTCTGGACAGCCCCGGGCGTGATGGCGTTGACGCGAATCTTGTGGCGCGCCCATTCGACCGCCAGTGTGCGGGTCATGGCCAGCACGCCGGCCTTGGCTGCCGCCGAGTGAACCGTTCCCGGGCCGCCGGTCCAGGCGTACGTGGAGAGCACGTTGAGGATGTTCCCGCCGCGCCCTTGCGCAATCATTTCCCTGCCCGCCGCGCGCGAGCAGAAGAACGCGCCGTTGAGCACGATGTCCACCACGGCGCGCCAGCCGTTTGGCGAAAGGTCCTCGGCCTTGCAGAGGAAGTTGCCGGCGGCGTTGTTGACCAAGATGTCAATCCCGCCGAATCGTTCTTTCGTCTGCGCGACGATGCGGTCCACCTGCTCCGGGTCGCGCACGTCCGTGGGGACGGCAAGCACTTCCGAACCCCTCTCCCGAAGCTCGGCTGCTGTCGGCCAGAGGTGCTCCGGGCTGCGGCTCGCGAGGACCAGTTTCGCCCCGAGGCGGGCGAATTCGAGTGCCATGGCGCGACCCAGGCCGGTGCCTCCACCGGTGATGATGGCGACCTGTCCTTGGAGGGTTTGTGCGGGCAGCATAGTAAAGACAGTGACGAGTGATGAGTGACAAGTGACGAGCGAAAAAGGCGGAAGTCAGAAGCCAGGAGTCAGAATGAAGATCCGGCGGACCCTAAGATGCGCGCTTCCATCCCCTGCTTCTCTTGTCACTCATCACTCGTCACTCGTCACTGAATTTCAGTGGCAGGCGCGGCAGGAATCGAACCTGCGACCCTCTGCTTAGCGGCCGATCCCGCATTCCGGCGGGGGCTGGACTATCTCTTCGGCATCACAGCCGCGCTGCTCATAGTCTCTGAGGACCCCCCGGCCGGGAACTCGCCCCGGGC
>CAYWWM010000235.1:0-5319 GCA_964461735.1 uncultured Solibacteraceae bacterium
CGCACCGCCTGCGCTGCCGGCGCGAGCGCCGTGGTGCTCCCCGAGCGCCGTGCTGCGGGCCTCACCCCGGCCGTGGTGCAGGCGGCGAGCGGCGCCGTCGAACACCTGCCCGTCGTCCGCGTCGGCAACCTTGCCCGCACGCTCGACGAGTTAAAAGAGGGATCGTTCTGGATTTACGGCCTCGATGAAGGCGGAACAAAATCTTACGACGCGGCGGACTATCGCGGCCACTGCGCCCTCGTTGCGGGCGGCGAAGCCAGTGGCTTGCACGAACTGCTCAAGAAAAAGTGCGACCTCCTGGTCCGCATCCCTGCGGCGGGCAAGATTGCGACGCTCAACGTCAGCGTCGCCGCCGGTATCGTGCTCTTCGAAGCAGCCCGCCAGCGCCGCAACCCAAAATAGCCACGGAGAGGCAACGGGGTCGGGAGAATCAGTCAGGAGGAGCGAGCCGCCAAGCGCGCCAGACATCGCAAACAGCGACGAAGGCTTTCCGAAGCATGAGCTGCGACCTCGGGTCGCCAGCCTCGTTGGCGGTCCGAAACAAACTGGATCAACCGCGAGTTGTAAGCCGGCCCCACGGCACGTCCGCTGCCGCCGCCCGGAACCATTTCATGGCGGACTCTACGGTCGCGGGAGCGCCTCGCCAGGTCAACGACCAAATTCTTTGGGTTTGGCACGGTGTCCGGGTTGGAAGGGATCATCCGCTGCGGCACCCGCAGGAAGTGGGCCAATCGAAGCCGGTCGGCGAGCAGCCACGCTTCGATTTCGCGAACTGCCACGCGAAAGCACATGAGCGGCGCCGGCTGCGGCAGCCACATCTGCACCAAAGGAGGGGCACAGTCGGCATCAAAGTCTAGGTCCACCAAGACCACCCACGGTGCATACTGAGCTGCGTTGTTATATCCCTGGAGCCTGCTTTGGATGTACTGCTTGCCCTGTTTCCCGTAGATAGGACCGACAATTCCGCCCGCATAGCGGACCACCACGCGCAATATAACTTCGTCCAAACGGCCTTCTACGACAGCCGAGATCGGAGCGAGGTTTTTCTCTGGCGGCACGGATCATTCCCCGAATAGAGCTAATTGTTCAACTCGTTCCGGACGAGTTCTCGGGATGGCTGCGTCGGCTAGGCTCACGCCTCCCTTGAGCAGTTCGGGAATCTCGCGGAAGGCACTGGCAGGACGTACTGCCGTCCCCTCTTTTTCGGGTAACAGCAACAGGAGTTCGTCCAGCCCGAGACCTGCGTCTCGCAGTATCTCCGGGGAATGGGTGCTGACGAAGATCTGCCGACCGGTGCGGCTCTGCATTCGCGCCAGCATCAGGGGCAGGTATCCGGCAACATCCGGGTGAAGGGAAAGCTCGGGTTCTTCCAGGAGCAATGGTCCGGTTCCATCCAGCGTCGCCCAAAGGAGGCCTAGCAAACGAAGCGTGCCGTCAGAAAAGGCTTCTTCGGTCTGCCACGCGCCTTGCGGCCGCCAGTGCTCATATTTGCCGCGCAGGTGAGGGACCCCTCGGTCATCGCGCCACAACTCCAATTCCTGCAACTGAGGGACAGCTACGCTCAGTGCAGCACGGATCCTCCGCAGGCGCGCATTCCGAGTTTTTTCAGGAGTTCTCGCGACCTGTTCGAGGAAGTCTCCTCCATAAGGGTCGAGGCGGCGGCCCGCAGAGCGTTCGGGGTCTCGAACCAACTGTGGAACAATGTGCAAGTAACGGACAGAACCAAACAATTCAACGACATCACGAAACCGCCGGTTGACATTCACTTGCTCCAGGTAAGTCTGTGTCAATCGCGCCGAATCCTCTAAATCCTCCTGCTCGGGCCGGTCCAGGATTACCTCCCCGCCCGATGTGACTTTTTCCTTCTTGATGATCGGTCGTCGGAGATTGTCTTGAGTAAATCGAAGCTCGTATTCCCATGCCGCAACACCGGACTCGATTCCCATGGAGACTCGAACGACTATATCGGGGTAGCGGCGTGCCGCCAGGCAACGGAGGCTGGAGACTCCGCGCCGCAGTCGAATCGCTGCCTGAAATCCGCCTCCTATCGTGACAATGTCGTGTAGAAATCGGAACACGTCGAGCAAATTCGATTTGCCGGAGGCGTTGGGGCCGACTAGAAAAACTCGAGGAGCAAGCTCCACATCCACATGCGCGAAGTTTCGCCAGTTCTCCAGGTAGAGGTGGACACATCGCAACCCTCGGGTGATGGGTGTTTTCATGAGTGTCTCAGTGGCTGTACGAGGGAATCACTTGTTCTCCGACGGAACAGCAATCCTCTATCATGCCGGGTTCACGCTGTCCGCGCGGCCAGCACTTCTTCGACGTGGCCGTCCACTCTCGAAGATTTTCTCTCGATAGTCCTTTCTGACAGCAGGTCTTTACATTCTACTTCTCCGTGTCTCCGTGCCGCTGTGGCTAAGAATTCCCGTCGAGTTCTTCTTTCAGCAGTTGGTTCACTTTCTGCGGGCTGGCCTGCCCCTTGGTCTCGCGCATCACCTGGCCCACGAAGAAGCCGAACAGCGTGGTCTTCCCGGCGCGATACTGCTCGACCTGTTTCGGATTGGCGGCGATGGCTCTTCGGATGATTTCCCGAATCTGCCCGTCATCGGTGATTTGTTTGAGTCCCAGCTCGTCCACCACCTGCCGCGCGCTTTTGCCTGCCGCGAACATTTGCTCGAAGACGCTCTTCGCCATTTTGCCGGAGACCGTGCCGTCCTCGATGAGCGCCAGCAGTGCGGCCAGCGCATCGGGCGGGACGGGCGATTCCGTGATGGTTTTCCCTGCTGCGTTCAACGCGCCGAGCAGCTCGACCATCACCCAGTTCGCGGCAATTTTCGGATCGCGCGCCTTGGCCACCGCCTCATAGTAGCTGGCCAGTTCCTGGGTCGCCGTGAGCACCTCGGCGTCGTATTCCGAGAGCTTGAACTGCTCGACGAACCGCCGCCGCTTGGCCTCGGGGAGCTCCGGAATCGTCCGCCGGATTTCCTCCTCCAGCTCCGCGCTCACGATGAGCGGCAGCAAGTCCGGCTCGGGGAAGTAGCGGTAATCGTGCGCGTGCTCTTTGCTGCGCATGCCGGTCGTGCGCTGCGTCTGCGGGTTCCAGAGACGCGTTTCCTGTTCGATTCGCCCGCCCTCTTCGAGCAGGCGCGCCTGCCGCCTGATCTCGTATTCGAGCGCCTTTTGCAGGAACCGAAACGAGTTCAGGTTTTTGACCTCGGTCTTGACGCCGAGCTCCTGCTGCCCGCGCGGCCGCACGCTGACGTTGGCGTCGCAGCGCAGGCTCCCTTCCTCCATGTTGCAGTCCGAGACGCCGAGGTAGAGCAGAATCTGCCGCAGGCGCGTCACGTAATCGTAGGCCTCCTGGGGGCTGCGCAGGTCCGGGTCGCTTACGATCTCGGCGAGCGGCACCCCGGCGCGGTTCAGGTCCACGTAGGTCTTCTCATTCGAGTCCGGAAACCCGTCGTGAATGCTCTTGCCCGCGTCCTCTTCCAGATGCAGACGCGTGATGCCGATGCGTTTGACGTTCTTCTCTGGGCCCTCCGGGCCCGCTTCGCTCCCGCCGGATTCCGCACCGCCCGCGTGGATGATGATCCAGCCGTGCTCGGCAAGCGGCTGATCGTACTGCGAAATCTGGTAGCCCTTCGGCAGGTCGGGATAGAAATAGTTCTTGCGCGCAAAGCGCGAGAGCCGGTTCACGCGGCAGTTGAGCGCCAGCGCCGCTTTGACGCCCTTAGCCACGGCCTCGCGGTTGAGCGTCGGCAGCGCCCCAGGCAGCCCCAGGCACACCGGACACGTGTTCGTGTTCGGCGGATCGCCAAAGCGCGTCGAGCAGCCGCAGAAAATCTTCGACCGCGTGAGAAGCTGGACGTGCACCTCCAGCCCGATCACCGGCTCATACTTTTCTTTCTCGGTTTCGAGCGTCTCCGCCGCCTCTGTCTGCTGCTTGTCCATAGATTACTAATTATCCTAGCGATGTCCCGCTAGCTGCAAGGGGATAGGCCAAACCAATGGCGGACGCGAAGCGTTTCAGTGACGCTATCCACATTGCTCTCATGATACATCCCGTGTACATTTGCTTTATGTTCGCCTATACTAGATGACGACTTGGTTCAGTTGAGGTTCGAGATCGTAAGGGATTACGCTCGTGATGAGGGCGTGGACTGCTGGGACCCGTTCCGATTCCCATCCGCTCCGCGAAGCCCGGCCGCCTCGCCGCAGGCCCGCTTCCCCCGCCCGCCCGACACCCGCGTAGACCCCCGCGCCCCCAAGACCTTAACCGGCCAGGTCGTGGACAAGGACGGCAAAGGCCTCGCCCAGGCCGTCGTCCACCTCAAGAACCAGCGCACGCTCGAAGTCCAGACCCGCATCAGCGACAACGAGGGCAAATACCGCTTCAACGGCTTGAACCCCGAAACCGACTTCGCCGTCCACGCCGAATTCCGCGGCGCCTCCAACCCCACGCGCACCGTCAGCGCCTTCGATGAGAAGAAAGACGTCTACCTGGTGCTGGAAGTTGACACCGCAAAACAGTAGCGGCAGTTGGCACCTGCCGCAGTAGAAGAAAGGTAAAATCATGCAGCCCGCGAATCGGAGCAACGTCTACACCGCCGTCGTCAAGCAGGATGGAGACTGGTGGATTGGCTGGATCGAAGAAGTCCCCGGTGTCAATTGCCAGGAAGCATCCCAGGAGGAACTGCTCGAAAGTCTGAAGATTACACTTCAAGAAGCGTTAGAATGGAACAGGAAGTAGGCAGTACTTGATGAGGCTGTTCGGGCGTGCGAACCGATGACAGAAGTATTCCCTAACCCTCCAATCACCGAAGGGTTAATAGACATTAGGGCGCAGCTTCCGGGCGAGGTGTCGCTTGCCGACCTTGAAAAACTGCACGAGGAAATCAAGGATTCGTATCCTGAAAAGAAAACTCGGAAAAGGTTGGAGGCCACCTTCGATCTTAAAGACGAGAAGGAACCCTTGAAAACAGCCCCGTTCGAGGTTGAAGGATACATTTTCAGAACCTCGGACGGAAGGCAAGTCGCGCAATATCGCCTGGACGGATTCACCTTTAACCGTCTTCGCCCCTATTCACGGTGGGAAGAGATGTTCCCGGAAGCAAAAAGGCTATGGGAGATATACAGGACCGCTGTTAAGCCTGTTCTTGTGACTCGGCTAGCTGTCCGCTACATTAATTCCATCGAGATTCCCTTGAAAACAATTGACTACGATCATTACCTAACAGCAGCACCCAAAGTCCCGGAAGGTCTGAGGATGTCCCAACCCTAGTTGAAGGTTGAGCGGCGGTTCTCGTCCCCGAATCC
>CAYWWM010000236.1:0-5319 GCA_964461735.1 uncultured Solibacteraceae bacterium
CATTGGATCGAAAATGCCCAAAGTTTACCCTTCGAGTTCTTTTTTCAGCATCCTGTTCAGCCGTGCCGAAAAAGGGCTGAAAAACCAGGGGCTTTAGCCCCTGAGGGAATTCTGATCTTCCCGGTTGCGTCAGTTCACCATTTTTGAGACCGGTTCTAGTTTGGAGCAGTACCCCTGGCTTTTTGCAAACCGCCCTTTCAGGGCACTGAAACTCCCCATCGTCGGCGAAGATGATTCGTGCGAGGCAGAGATGCGGATCGCGTTCTTTGAGATTCACGATTGGGAAGTTCCGGTCTTGCGCGAGCGATTGACCGGACACGAGACGAGCTTCCATCCGGAGAAGATTCATGAGGCCGATCTCAGCCGGTTGCAAGACGTGGAAGCCGTTGCGGTGTTCATCTATTCCCGCGTGGACGCCCGCATCCTGGAGAGTCTGCCGCGGCTGCGCTTCATCACGACTCGCTCGACGGGAGTGGATCACATTGACCAGGCGACGTGCCGGGGCCGGGGCATCGAGGTCGCCAACGTCCCAAGCTACGGCGAATACACGGTAGCCGAGCACACCTTCGCCCTGATTCTTTCGCTTTCCCGCCATCTTCACAAATCTTACGTGCGGGTTTCACAGGGCAATTTGTCGCGGGAGGGACTGACCGGATTTGACCTCAAGGGCAAGACACTGGGCGTGATCGGAGCAGGGCGCATCGGACTGCACGTCATCAAGATCGCGCGGGGATTCGGCATGGAGGTGCTTGCCACGGACACGCGCCAGGACGCGTTCGTCGCCGAGCTGATGGGCTTTCGATATGTTCCGGTGGAATACCTGCTGTCCCATTCCGACATCATCTCGCTCCACATGCCCGACGTGCCGGCGACCCACCACTTCATGAATGCCGAGCGGATGGCCCTGATCCGCCGGGGCGCGCTGCTGATCAACACGGCGCGCGGCGGGCTGGTGGACACGGCGGCGCTGCTCCAGGCGCTCGACAGCGGACAACTGGGGGGAGCCGGCCTCGACGTGCTTGAAGGGGAGCAGTACATCGCCGAAGAGCAGGAAATGCTCCGCGCGGGGCAGCCCGTGGAGGTCTTGCAGCAAATCGTCCGGGACCAGATTCTGCTGCGGCGGGAAAACGTCGTCTTCACCCCGCACAACGCCTTCAACAGCCGCGAAGCGCTCTTGCGCATTCTGGATACTACGGTGGAAAATATAAGCGGGTTCACCGAGGGCGCGCCGGTGAACCTGGTATGCTGAACTTGTGATCTTGCCACAGAGGCAAGGACAACACAGAGGAAGTTAGAAGTTATTGAGTTTTACGCAAGATCGTGGCACGCAACGCAGTTCGTCAGGGCACGACTTCAGTCGTGCCGTTGCGCCAAGCAGAGGAGATCGGCTTCAGCCGCTGAGGTGAGTAGTTATGCGGCAAGCCCCTCCGGATCAGTCAGGGGAAAGACTCCCTCAGGGGCTAAAGCCCTCGATCGTTCGACCGTTTTTGGCATGGCTGAAGCCATGCCCTGACGATGCGATTCGTCACTCTATTGCGTAATCCTCAATAGAACCAGCATCAAGGGGCCAAGCGAATGTCTCGAATCTACAAAAGCATTGACACGAAACTCATTCATGCGGGGGAGCCGGAGCCGCGGATTCTCGGAGCGGTCTCGATGCCGATCTTCCAGTCGGCGATGTTCGAGTACGCGGGCGAGACCGACTACCACGACCTGAAATACATCCGCCTGAACAACACGCCCAATCATCAGGCGCTGCACGCCAAGCTGGCGGCGCTCGAGAACGCGGAGGCCGCGCTGGTGACGGCGAGCGGCATGGCGGCGATCTCCACCGCGCTGCTGACCGTGCTTTCCGCGGGCGACCACCTGCTGGCGCAGAACTGCCTCTACGGCGGAACATACGATTTCCTGACGCGGGATTTTGCGAGCTTCGGCCTCGCCTACGATTTCATTGACGGCAGCGACCCGGAATCGTGGGAGAGCAAGCTGCGGCCCAACACCAAGGCGATTTACGTCGAAACGATTTCGAACCCGCTGATGCAGGTGGCGGACCTGGCGGCCGCGGCGCGCTTCGCGCGCCAGCACGGGCTGGTTTCGCTCATTGACAACACGTTCGCCAGCCCCATCAATTTTCGTCCGCCGGAATGGGGTTTCGACCTCTCGCTGCATAGCTGCACGAAATACCTGAACGGGCACTCGGACATCGTGGCGGGCGCGGTCATCGGGAGCGCAGATTGGGTCGAGCGAGTGAAGCGCAAGCTCGACCATCTCGGCGGCTCGCTCGACCCGCACGCCTGCTTCTTGCTGCATCGAGGCATGAAGACGCTCGCCGTACGCGTCCGGCATCAGAACGAAAGCGCGCTGCGGATCGCCCGGTTTTTGGCGGAGCATCCCCAGGTGGCGCAGATAAATTATCCCGGCCTGGAGAGCCATCCGGCGCACCGGCGCGCCTGCGAATTGTTTAACGGCTTCGGCGGAATGCTGAGCTTTGAGATGAAGGACGGCGTCGAAGCGGCGCAGCGATTCATGCAGCAGGCAGAGCTGCCGCTGCTCGCGCCGAGCCTCGGCGGGGTCGAGACGCTGCTCACTCGCCCCGCCACCACTTCGCACTCCGGGATGTCGCCGGAAGAGCGTCGCCGCGTGGGGATTTCGGACGGGCTGATCCGGGTCTCGGTCGGGATCGAGGCCGCTGAGGATCTGGTCGAGGACTTCGAGCAGGCGTTCCAGGCCTGCGCCGCCGAATCGCGGCACGCCGGAAGGGGGTAGCGTTTCGATGGGAACCCCGCGGATCGTCAGCCTGCGGCCCTCTCCAGCGGAAGGTTGGTATAAGTGTGTGATGTGCGGCTTCGATTTGAACGTGAAGAAGGGGCAACTGGTTCCGCCGTGCCCGCGCTGCTCGGCGCGGGAATTCGAAGCGTCGAGCGGCCCGCCGCAGTGCGCGTAAGAAAGCCAATGCCGGTTGGATGAACAGGGAAGTGCAGGTCCCTCGTCGCTGCGCTCCTCGGGATGACAGGTATGAGGGTGGTGTGAACGAAATAAGGGCCATAGGGAAGCAGTGGGCACACGCGATGCGCTGCGGGCGAATCCTGTTTCTCGCGCTTCTGCTCTGCGTCGCCCTGTTCTCGGCGCAAGCCCAGGTCCGTTCGCTCAGCATTCTGCACACCAATGACCTGCACGCACACCTGCTTCCGGACGCAAGCAATCGAGGCGGTTTCGCGCAGATGGCGGCGATCCTGCGCCAGGAGACGGCCGGCTGCCTGGCCTGCCTGATTCTGAACGGCGGAGACCTGGTCCAGGGAACGCCGATTTCAACGATCTATCAAGGAGTGCCGATTTTCGAACTCGCTAATCTGCTGCGGTTCGACGCGGCGGTCCTCGGGAACCATGAATTCGACTACGGATGGCGCAAGATCAGCGAGTTCATGCGCGCGGCGCGGTTTCCGGTGCTGGCGGCGAACGTAACCGATGAACAAGGGCGGCTGCTGACGCGACAAGCCTACGTCATCCTGCCCGTTGGCGGAGCCGGGGGAATTCGCGTAGCCGTGATTGGCGCGCTGACGGCGGACCTGCCCGACCTGACCACACCGGACAAGTTCGGCCCGTGGCGCGCGCTGCCCGTGGCGGCGACGGTGCGACGCTACGCGCGCGAAGTGCGGGAGAAGTCCGATTTGATTCTCGTGCTGGGACATCTGAACGAGAGCGAGGAAAGTGCGATCCTGCGGGAAGTCCCGGAGGTGGCGGCGGTGATCTCCGGGCACCCGCACGATGGTCTGGAGGCTCCGGTCGAGGTGGACGGGCGCATCGTGGTCCGTTTGCGAGCCAACGGAGAAGAGATTGGACGGCTTGACCTCGACGTGGACGCGGCCAGAAAAGCGGTGGTGCGCTCGGCGTGGAAACGGATTCCGGTGAACGCGGCGGTTGTTCCTCCCTCGGAAGACGCTGCACGAGCGGTGGAGCAATGGGAAAGCAAGGTGCGAGCGATCGTGGATGTGCCCATCGGGACGGCGCGGCGAGCCTTCACCCGCCAGGAGCTGAAGCCGGTCATCGAGCAGGCGACGCGAGAAGAACTGGGAACTGACCTGGCCTTCGTGAACCTCGGCGGCATCCGCGATAGCCTGCCTGCGGGAACGATTCTCGCCCGACACATCTGGAACATCATGCCGTTCGACAACCGGCTTGTGGTAGGTCGTTTTCGAGGCAGCGAGCTGCCGCTGGCGGTCACCCTGGGTGTGCCCATTGACCCGAACCGGCAATACACGCTGGCGGTCAGCGATTTCGTTGCCACCAACCAGCGTGCCGAGCTGGGCGCGAGCGGCCTGCGATTCCCGCGACGAATCAACCGCCTCCACCGCGACGTGCTGATTGACTGGGTTCGGAAGCGAAGAGCGCTGGAGTAGCGGCGCCTGCCCGGGGGAATCCCGCCGCCTTGCGCTTCGGAACAGGCCGGTAAAGGGAACGCTATCGGCGCAGGTGCTGCGGGACGCTGGTGACCACGATGCCTTGCCGGAACAGCAGCGACGCTTTGAGGAACAGGCTGGTCTGGTTGTGCAGCAACTGGTGCCACCAGTGGCGGGTCACGAACTCCGGAATGACCACGGTGACCACGTCGCCTTCGCGCCAGTCCTGCATTTCGTCAATGAACAGCAACAGCGGCCGGTGGATGGAGCGGTAGGGAGAATCGAGAATCACCAGGGGCACGTCTCCCACCCACTCCTCCCACTGCTGCTCCATTCTTTGCCGGTCCTGCCCGTCCACGTTCACCGTGACGGCAACGACGTCGGGGGAGATGGAGCGGGCATACTCAATCGCCGCCAACACCATCCGGCTCATGCCCGCAACGGGGACCAGGGCCGTGTGGCGCAGCTCTTTCGGCTTCTCGTAGTCCGCCAGAGACATTTCCAGGCCAACAGCGAAATAGTGCTGCCGCACCCGCCAGCAGAGCAGAACGTATAAGGGAATGGCCGCCAGAATGACCCAGGCTCCCTCCATGAATTTTACCGCGGCCACTACGATCAACACTAAGCCGGTCGTGAGCGCCCCAAAAGCGTTCACGGCGATCCGGAGGGAGCGGAAGCGGGCCTCGCTTGAGCGGAGCCAGTAAACCACCATTCCCGCTTGCGACAGCGTGAAAGCGATGAAGACGCCGACCATGTAGAGCGGGATGAGCAGGTGCACGTCGGCCTGGAAAATGACGATCAGGAAACTCGCCGCGAGGCTGAGCAAGATCATGCCATTCGAGAACACCAGCCGGTCGCCCAGGTTGGCCAACTGGCGCGGCAGGAAACGGTCCCTGGCCATCACGGAGCCGAGCAGCGGAAA
>CAYWWM010000237.1:0-5272 GCA_964461735.1 uncultured Solibacteraceae bacterium
ACACGCGTAAGATCGTCGGCAGCGTCAGATGTGTATAAGAGACAGCCCTGGAGAACCGCGCGCCAAGTCCTGCCGCCGTTGCTCGACTTCCAGAGCGCCGTGGAGCGCCCGATAAAGAGCGTGCCCTGGGTTCTCGGATCAAACCGGATGACGGAGGTCGGGGACGAGAGAAACTGTTCCGGCGCCACGCGCAGCCAGGTTTCGCCGCCGTTCGCAGAGCGATAGACGCCTGCGCCGTAATAGCAGTCGCGGCAGAAGTTGAGCTCGCCGGTCCCGTACCAGACTTCGCCGGAGAACGGGTCTACGGCCACGGCGCCCGACGCGAGAGACGGCAGGCCGTCGGTCAAGGGGAGCCAGCGCGCGCCGCGATTCGCAGTCTTCCAGACGCCGCCGCCTGCCGCCGCGATGTAAATCGTCGAGGAATCGCGGGGATCTATGGCGAGGCTGGTCAGACGTCCGCTGACCACGTCATTCTGGACGGATCTGATCCCTCCCGGCCCGAGCGCCACCCAGGGGACTTCGCTGGCCGCCGCCGCGCGGACCGTAAACGAATCCAACGTTTCCAAAGCCAGCGTCCGAAAGCCAACCGTGCTCGCGCCGGAGGCCATGCGCTCGCGCTGCTCGACCGCGCGGGTCAATGCTTCTTCCGGGATGTAGCCCAACCCGAAAGCGCGCTGCCCGTAGAACCATTGTTCCCATTCCTGAGCAGACGCAGTCGCCTGCCAGGCAGCAAGCATCGCCGCCAGCAGAAGAATCCTTCCGATGACACCGCTCCTGCGAAAGTGCCTGCGCAAAGAAATGCCCATCTGCACCGACTCGGTTCTACCTCAAGCCTAAGCCAGCGGGAACTCCTGCGATATGCGGATGTAACAAGTATAGCTGAAGAGGAGAGGCAAAACAAGAGTACTTCAAAAACACTACACTCCACTTTGTCTTGACCACGAGCGCAGCGTGGCCTATACTGCGCCCGAAACGCAGAACTCCAGAATTGGACAGAGAGAAGGCTTATGAATCCTACGGGCTCCCCACACCAGCCGGAAAACCGAGGAGCGGCGGTCCTTTCCGCCATCCATGGGGTGTGCCTGACCGGCAGTCTCTTGCTGTTCGCTGTGGTCTGGTTGGCCACGCCGGCGCAGGCGTCGCACGAAGAGACTGCGGCGTGGAGGCTCGTCAAGGAACGCTGCTCGCTCTGCCACTACTTGGAACGGCAGGGAGCCAAGTTTGCTCCCAGTCTCCAGGGGTTGTTCCAGCGTCGGACCCTGATGAATAGTAAGCCGGTGAACGATCAGACGGTCAGCGAATGGATTCGAGAAGGCAGCGCGAACATGCCCGCCTTCAAGAGCACCCTGACGCCGCAGCAGATTCAGATGATTGTGAATTACCTCAAAGACCACCCTCCCCTCGAGCCGTGGCGGTAGCGGCGTGGACTGAATGGGAGAGCGCAGCAGGCGAGCCGTTTGCCAGGAGGAACACTCCATGACTAGAAAGGTTCCGTGGTTCGTCGTTTTGCTGACCGTAGCGGGTGTATCGTGCAGTGCGCCGGGCCCGTCCGAGAGGTTCTCCATCCGCGGCACGGTCACGTCCGCCCAAGGACCGCTCGAAGGCGCCTATATCGGAGCGCACGGCAGCGATACAACGTTTACCACATACGTCATGACCGACAGTCGCGGCCAGTTCGCCTTTCGGGACCTTGCTCCCGAAAGCTACACGGTGTTTACGGAGATTCCGGGCTTCCGCACGGTGGAAAAGGGCGGCATCACCGTGCAGGAGGGGAGCGGAACGACAACGGACTTTCAGGTGGAACCCGAAACGGATTTTCTGAAGTTGGTCGAACAAGCCAGCAACTCTGAGTTGATGGAAAGTTTTCCCGGCACGCAGAAGGAAAAAGAAGCGCTGTTCACTCGCTGCGACGGCTGCCACGGCGCTTACTATCTCGCCAAAAGCCGCTTCACCAAGAAGGACTGGCTCCTAATCGTTTCCAAGATGAAGTCCGCCGTCACTACGCCCGTAGGAGATATCTCCCCTCCGGTTCGACGGGGCGACAGCCGGAACCCGGCTGAGCGGGGCGAAGAAGATTATTTCCGCATCGGCGACCAGGCGTTCCTGACGGATGATGAAGCCATCGCCGAATACCTGGCGAGGATTCGAGGGCCGGAGAGTCCGGATTTCCCAATCCAATTTCAGCCCCGGCCCACGGGTGACCTGACGCGGGCCGTGGTCACGGAGTACCAGATTGAGCGCCCGTGGACCTTGCCTCACGACGTGCTGGTGGATCCGCGCGGGCGCTACGTTTGGTACAACGAGTGGCGACTGAACTACTTTGGCAGGATTGACACCGCGACGGGAGAAATGAAGGACTACCCCATCCCGGGACGGGACGACCGCCCGCCGGGCTTTCTTACGTTGCAATGGGATCACGAAGGAAACCTCTGGGGCGGCCAGCTTTGGTCCGGGCGCGCAGTCCGCTTTGACGTCAAGGCGGAAAAATTCCTCGGATCGTGGGGGGTTCCCCAGGATTGGGCTCGCACCGGCACGGTGGGAGTCTGCCGGCACGCCGCTCACTCGGACGGCCCCGTGTGGACCGATGACGCGCTGCTCGGCAAGCACTGGACGTTCAATCCGGAAACCGGGCAGTTTGTCGAGCACGACGCCAAAGGATCGCGGTTTGCCTGCGACAGCAAGGGCAATATTTACAGCTTGCAGCGAGGCGGAGTGCTCAAGACGGAACCGGGAACTCGCAAGATGACCAAGTACACGGCTCCCACCCCGGACGCTGACCCTCACCGCCTGACGTTGGACGGCGCTGAGAACGTTTGGTATGGCGATTGGGAAAAGGCCAAGATCACCTACCTCGATACCCAGACCGGCAAAATGACCGAATTCTCAGCCTTGACGCCCTGGTCTCGCGTGTACAACGCCGTCGGAGACCATACCCGGAAAGTGGGTTGGGCTATACCGCACGTCAGCGACCGGGTGATGAAGGCGGATGCCAAGACCGGACAGGTCGTGGAGTTTCCGCTTCCGAGCCGCGGGCACGCCGTCCGCAATGTGGATATTGACATGAAGGCGAACCCGCCGGCGTTATGGTTTGTCAACCAGAGGAACGGACGGATCGTTCGTTTCCAGGAGTACACGGAGTGAGTGCTGGCGACCTTATTGGACCGGAACGGAACTGGGGTTTGCCTGTCTTGACCGTTCCTGTTCTCTTTCCGTGTTCGTTACGTACCCGCGAGTTCGCAGGGTGGAGGGGTTGGGAAAGTCTGCCTCGGTCATTCGGGTGGCGCCCAATTTGAGAAGCAGTTCCGCGGTCCGCGGGTGCGGGCGTATGTTGACCAGAGTGTTTGCGGAAGCGGTCCCAAAGGACGGATAGAACCCCGCGGCCCTACTCCAGGGTGTCCGTCCCAGACCATCCTTCGCGTTCACCTGGGCGCCCTTCCCCACCAGGAACTCCACGATGGCGTCCGCTCCGGTGGCGGCTGCGGCGTGCAGCGCGGTTTCACCTCTCTGAGTCGCCGCATTGATGTCGGCGCCCAGCTCCAACGCCAGTTGGACGGCTTCGAGATGGCTGCTCTCCTCTCCCGGCAAGAAGTCCACCAGCCGGGTCATGCCCGCCGCCACCATCATAGGCAGCATGGATTCCCGGGCCTCCAGCCTCGGATCGGCGCCTCGCTCCGCGAGAAGGCGCATGATGTGGGCATCTCCGGCGGCGGCGGCCAGCAGGAACGGCGTCGCGCCGACAATGCTCACCGGGCTGGTGTGCCGATACGGCGCCACCGATAGTGTGTAATCTTTCCGGATTCGAGCATTCGGGTCCGCTCCGCGTGCCAGCAGCGCTTTGACCAATTCCGGCTGGTTGGGCGGCGGCGGGAGAGCCTGTGTGTATTCGACGGCGCTGAGATTCGCGATTCCTTTCTGCACCGCGTGATGCAAAGCAGTCATCCCATACTCGTCCGCGGAATTCGGGTTGGCGCCTTTCTCCAGCAGAAAAATTGCGAGTTCCTGGTGGTGGCTGGCGCTGGCCACCACCAATGTATTGCCCGACTCAGGCGTGGCCTCATTGACGTCTGCTCCGGCCGCCAGCAAAATCCGGGCGCTCTCCAAATCGCCTCCGCGGGCCGCAAACAGCAGCGGCGTGAAACCTCCCGTTGTACGGTCATAGATATCGGTGCGGGACTTCGTAGCGGCGCGGACATCCGCGCCGTGCTCGACCAATGCCCGAACGACCTCGGGGTGCTTTTCCGCCACAGCCCACATGAGGGCCGTTTGTCCCTGCGGCCCGCGGTCTTTCGCATTCACGTCTGCTCCCCGCTCCAGCAGCCGCTTCACCGCGTCTACGTTACCCGTCCGCGCGCACGCCATGAGCACGGTCTCTCCCGTGCGGGACAGGGAGACGTTCGGATCCGCCCCGGCCTGGAGCAGCTTTTCGACCAGAGCCTCGCTGCCATTGGTGCAGGCCAGCCAGAGCGCCGTGACCCCATTGTCGTTGGCCGCGTTTACGTTGGCGCCGGCGCGGATCAAAAGGTCCGTCGTTTCGAGATCACTCCAATGGACCGTCCACAGCAGAGCCGTCGCTCCATCCCCCTGAGTCGAATTCACATCGGCCTGCTGCTCCAACAGGGAACGCACGGCCTCCCTGTCTCTCCCGCGGGCCGCTTCCACTAGTCGAGGGTCATTGGCGGCGAAGGCCAGGTTCGCACACGACAGCAGAATCACGATCCACCTACCCGCCAGACTGTTCGCTTTGAGGCTCACGTTCTTCCTCCGTTCGCTTCCCAGGTCGGAAGCTCCTGCTGTGGTTCTAGGCAGGACGGCTGAGGTCGAGTTCGCCGGTGCTATCGCCGAAGCGATCCTGGCGAACGCCCATCTTGCCCATGATCGTTAAGAACAGATTCGTTAGAGGCGTATCCTTTGGATATGCTACGTGCCGCCCGCTCTGGATCTGGCCCGCTGCTCCACCCGCCAAAAGAATCGGCAGATCATGCGGCGCATGCTGGCTGCCGTCGCCCAGGCCGCTGCCGTACAGGACCATCGAATGATCCAGCAGAGAGCCGTCGCCGTCGGGCGTCGCTGCCAGCTTCTCCAAGTAATACGAGAGCAGCGTGGTGTGCAAGGTGTTAATCCTGGTCACCTTCTCAATCTTCACGGGATCGTTCTGATGGTGCGTTGTGGGATGGTGCGCATCGAAGATCCCGATCTCGCGGTAGGTCCAGTCGCTTTGCTCGCGGCCGAGCATAAACGTGATGACGCGGGTCATGTCGCTCTGCAGGGCGTA
>CAYWWM010000238.1:0-5242 GCA_964461735.1 uncultured Solibacteraceae bacterium
AACATCCTCAATCACGCGAACTTTGTGGTCCCCGAAATGACCGTGTTCGATAGCGATGGCCGTGTCGGCAGCGCCGGGTTAATCACCGAGACGACTACGCCCGGTTTCGGCCGCCAGATCCAGTTCGCGCTGCGACTGGAGTTCTAAAAAACGGGGAGTGGAGAGGAGGGAGTGGGGAGTTGGGACAGCAGACCACGTTCCCTACTCCCACCTCCGTGAAGAGAATAAAATCAAAACCCTGTCATCCCGAGGAGCACAGCGACGCGGGACCTGCTCTTCTGTTCCCTACTCCCGACTCCGCACTCTCCACTCCCTATTCCCTTACGGAGCTGAATTCTTGCCGCCGTCGGCCAGGAAATTTTCGAGCATATCGGTTTTAGCCAATACTCACGCGCCTTAGGAGCTGCTTTCCGAAACGGCCCAACGTTTCGGAATCCGGAATTCGGAATCTGTCATTTTGGTTCCGGCTCTGCCGGGTTAGGGGGAGGTAGTGAGGGGGGCAACCCGTTTCCCTACTCCCTCCCTGCCAACTTCTCCGAATCTCTCCCTGCTGCGCCTCCCCCAAATCTTAAGTCCGCCTCATCACGCCAAGGAATAGAGAATGTTGTGGCTCGTTCCTGTTGACCCTGAAAGGGAAAACGGATGCCGCAAAAGCAATACAAGGTAGGGGATAGCACGTGACCAAATGGCGGTTCTTGGTGTCGAGAGTCAGTGATTTTGATACGGGATTTTAGCGGACGAATCCTCCGAGAATACTGTCCCAACTCGATTGATTTCGACTGGCCGTAGATTTACTGTTCCAGTGGACCAAAGGCTGGGTCTTTCAGTTCCATGAACAGGGGCGGATGGGGTTCACCCCACAGTTGCAATTGCAAGCTCGTTGAGAAGTGAACTTGCAGTCCAGTTTCGCAAGCCTGGGCAGGAAGGTGTCGTCCGTAGCCCCCTACCTGACCCTGCGGAAAGCTGCGCGCGTTTTGCGGAACCCACGTGCAGATAAACAAGGAGGAATTTATGGCGAGCAGGAAAGAGCGGAGTGTTAAAGCCCTGGCACGACTCGGAGCAGGGATGCTCGGAGTGATCGTGTTGGGGAGTTCGTTGGTTTTTGGTCAAGGATTTTCCGGGGCCATCAGCGGCACCGTGCGCGACGCGAGCGGCGCGGTGATTCCACAGGCGACGGTGAGCGTACGGAACCTCGAAACCGGACTGACGCGCCTGACGGAGACCGGCGTTAATGGCAGCTACAATCTGCCTTCGCTCCCGGTCGGTCCGTATGAAGTGACGGTGGAGAAACCCGGCTTCCAGCAGCTGGTGCGCAGCGGGATTGCCATCGCGGTGGCGCAGGAAGTGGCGCTGAATCTGACGCTGCAAGTAGGAAACGTCACGCAGACGGTGGAGGTGACCGGTGAGGCGCCGCTGGTGAGCACGACAGTGAGCTCGACCGCCGGATTGATCACCGGGGAACAACTCAAGGACATGCCGCTCAACGGCCGCAGCTTCCACCAGTTGATGGTGCTCAACCCGAACACCGTGGATAACCGCTCCAATTCCAACGCCGGCTCCTTCTCCGTGGCGGGCAAGCGGACGGAAAACAACCGCTGGACGATCAACGGCGTGGACTACGTGGGCGACAACTCGACCGGCCAGCAGATTGCGCCGAACGGCATCAGCGGGCAGTTGCTGGGCATCGAAGCGGTGCGCGAGTTCAACGTGCTCGGTCACACCTACGGCGCCGAGTACGGCAAACGGTCCGGCGGGCAGGTCACGGCGGTAACCACCTCGGGGACCAACCAGTTGCATGGAACGGCCTTCGAGTACCTGCGCAACAACGTATTGGACGCCCGGAACTACTTCGATATCACCAACGCCCCCGCGCCGACTCCGGTGCCGTCGTTCCGGCGGAATCAGTTTGGCGGATCGCTGGGCGGCCCGATCATGCGGGACAAGATGTTCCTCTATGGAAATTACGAAGGGTTCCGGGAGCGGCAGGGGGAGACCAACAATATCCGGGTGCCCAATCTGGAGGTCCGCCGCGGGCGTCTGCCTTGCTATATTGCCACTCCGGCGGCCTGCCCGGCCTCCGCGGGTCTAGCTGCGCGCGCTGCCTACGTCCCCGTTCCCAATCTCGAGCCGCGCATGCTGCCCTATGCCAATCTCTTCTTTCCCGTGCCCAACGGCCCCGACCAGATCGTAAACGGCTTGCCCGACGGCAGCGCCCAGGCCAACAGCAATCCCGTGCGCGGGAGACAGGAAGATTTCGGATTGGCGCGCTTCGACTTCAACGTGTCCTCCGCCGATTCTCTCTCGGCCAATTTCAGCGTGGATGAGGGGTTTCAATCCGATCCGGAGGACAACACGCTGTTCCACGGCACCGACACCCGAGACCTCTATTCGCTCAGCGTGCAGGAAACGCATATTTTCTCCCCCACCATCCTGAATGTGGCGACGTTTGGGGCCTCGAAGGCAGGCGCTGTCTCAGACTCCGTTCCCCTCACGCCGATCCCGGAGAACCTGAACTTTCTGAGCAGTGAAACGCGACACAGTCCCGGCGCGATCGTCATTGGAGGCGGGGCGAGCGCCGCCCAAGCGTCCGCCCTCGAGCCGGCCAACCCGCAGAACCCCTATTTCAATAATCGCCAGTACTACACCTTTGCCGATGACCTGAGCATGACGCGAGGGCGTCACAACCTGAAAATGGGGGTGTGGGTCCAGCGGGTCCGGCAAAACGCGTTTTCGTCGGCGCAGAATAACGCGGGAACCGTCGCCTATTCCAGCTTGCTGACCTTTCTCCAGGATGTGCCGAGCTCGTTTACTTACCAGGCGAATCCGACACTCCTGACCTTCACGTCCACGCAAGCCGCCTTCTATTTCCAGGACGAAATCAAGCTGCGGCCGAATCTCACGGTGCGCCTGGGATTGCGGGACGAGATGACCAACGGGTGGAATGACAACAACGGTCACGCTTCCAATTACCTCTACACCAACGGGATCATCAATACCGAGCCGAGGATTGGCACCTCGCCGTTCACGGAAAACCACGCCAGGGCGCTCCTGCAGCCGCGCGTGGGCGTGGCCTGGGACCCGAGCGGCACGGGCAAATGGGCCGTGCGCGCCGGGTTTGGAATCCACAACGACCTCCAGGACAATCTCACGCACCGGCTCAACGCCAATCAGCCGTTCGCCGCGCGGGCCAACAAAGACGGGCCGCTGCATTCGTTCATTCCGGTCGCCGGCGGGCCGGATGCGGTGCTGCCCAGTTGCAGCGAGACGCGCTCAACGGGCTGCAACACCTACGCGCCCGGCGGGATTGATCCGGTCATGCGCACTCCCACCATCCAGGAATGGAGCTTCACGGTGGAACGGGAGATTACGCGGGACTTCGCGGTGCAAGTCAACTATATCGGCAGTGAGTCCTATCACATTTCCACCTCGATTGATATGAATACGATTCGGCCGGTGATCTGCCAGAACCCCACCGACCCGCGCGGGTGCCCGAGCGGCGGCGTTCTGCGCGCCGGGCCGGCCGGAGCGCGTCGGCCGCTCGGCTTCGTTCCGGCAGGAACGGAGTACATTCCCTGGGGCACGAATGATCGGAACACGCGTCCGAACCGCTTTGTCGGCTCCACCCAAACCTGGATCTATTTGGGCACCGCCAACTACCATGCCGGGAGTGTCTCGCTGCTCAAACGCGCCCGGGCCGGACTGACCTTCAAGACCAATTACACGTTCTCGAAAGGGATGGATATTGACTCCTCCATCCTCTCCGGCGGCGCCCAGAATGACACTTCGACGCTTTTGAATCCGTATAATCCGAAGCTGAGCCGGGGAATCGCGGCGTACAACCTCGAGCACGCGTTCAACACCAACTACAGCTATGAGCTGCCAATTGGCAGCGGCAAGGCCTTGGGCGGCGGCGCCACGGGCTGGGTGGACAAGCTGATCAGCGGCTGGCAGTGGAACGGCATCCTCACCTGGCAGAGCGGTTTCCCCATTACGCCGACCGCGGGCCAGAATCGGTCCGGGAACGGGGACAGCCGTAATCCCGACGTGGCGAGCCATAATCCCGCCTTCCAGGGGAAGGTGATTCGGGGTGTGGACGGGTTCAAGAAAACCGGCCGCTACTTCGATCCCGAGGCGTTCCTGCTGCCGGTGGCCGGGACCTTCGGGAACGTGGCGCGCGGCACGTTTCGGGGACCGGGCCTTTTCAACGTGGACACCTCGGTGTTCAAACAAATTCCTCTGACCGAGAGATTCAATATGCAGTTCCGGGCGGAGTTCTTCAACATTCTCAATCACGCCAACTTCGATACTCCGGAGGCGATCGTTTTCACGGACACGAACATTGCCGGCACCGCCGGAGAGATTATCTCGACGGCGAACCGCGAGCGGCAGATCCAGTTCGCGCTGCGGCTCGAGTTTTGAGGAAGCACAAGGGAATAAGGGAATGGGGAACCGCCCCCATTCCCTTCGACAAGTGAACTTGCAGTCCAGTTCGCAAGTCTGGGCAGGCAGGCGTCGCGCGGAAGCGCCTGCTTGTCCCTGGGGAGAGTTGCGCGCGTTTTGCGGCACCCCCTTGCGGAAGATAAAGAGGAGGAATTTATGGCGAGCAGGAACAGGCGATGTGTAAACGTCCTGGCACGATTCGGAGTAGGGATACTCGGAGTGATCGTGTTGGGGAGTTCGATGGTTTTTGGGCAAGGATTCAACGCAGCCATTTCCGGCAGCGTGCGCGACTCGAGCGGCGCGGTTATTCCGCAAGCGGCCGTGAGCGCGCGGAATACCGAAACGGGTCTGACGCGCCTGACGGAAACCGGCCCCAACGGCACCTTCAACCTGCCGGCGCTGCCGGTGGGTCCGTATGAATTGACGGTGGAAAAAGCGGGCTTCCGGCAACTCGTGCGCGGCGGGGTTACGCTGGCGGTGGCGCAGGAGGCGGTGCTGAACCTGACGCTCGAAGTGGGGCAGGTAACGCAAACCGTCGAGGTGACGGGAGAGGCGCCGCTGGTGAACACGACGCTGGCCTCGATGTCGGGCTTGGTTAGCGGCGAGCAAATCAAGGACCTGCCGCTGAACGGGCGCAGCTTCAGCGAGCTGCTGTTGATCACGGCGCACACTTCCGATAACCGGTCGAATACCGGCGGCGGCGGGCCGTCGTTCTCGGTGGCGGGCAAGCGGGTGGAAACCAACCGTTGGACCATCAACGGCGTGGACTACTACGGCAACAACGAGCAGGGGACGGAGGCTG
>CAYWWM010000239.1:0-5233 GCA_964461735.1 uncultured Solibacteraceae bacterium
GAGGAGGTGAAGCCGTGGTGACGGTTGCGGAATTTCGACTGATTCATACGTTCTTTCTGGCGGTCCTGGGACAGCAGTTCGAGCGGCCGGTGCCGATCCCGGATGCCGTGCAAAAGCTCCTGGAAGCAACCGACTCGGAGGCGGAATCGCAGCCGCTGACGGAATCGGCCGTGGCCTGGCTCGACCTGGTGGGAGCGGCCATCAGCGCGCATCGGTTGCGCCGGCACGGGCAGGAGCATGGGATCGAGCAGCCCGCGGCACGGGCCTTGCTGCGCTATTGGGCCTCCCGCAGAAAACGCTCCGCCGAGGAGCTCGACAAGGTGGACTGGCTTGCAACCAAATACTTCCGCGTCCGGGAAGAGGAGAATAAACAGCCGGTCGGCTGGGTCAAGAACGAGGTCCAGGGGCTGCTCCGGGGAATCCCGTTCCCGCCGCTGGGCCACGACGCGCAGAGTTTCCTGGGGGAACTTCCTCCGCTGCTCGATGACGTGAGATACCTGGGGACCTTCAGCCAGATCGCGGACAGCCGCATCCCCGAGCGGGGCCGTGAATTGAAAGCGCAGATCCGCGAAGATTTTTGCAATCCGGTGGCGCTGGCCGCCGTGATCAATTACAACGTGGTGCTGGGAAACAAATTCGACGAGCTGCTCGAACGGGCGCTGCTGAAGGTGCGCGAAACAGCTCCCGCCACAACGATTCAGGAGCTCTCGGCAATGCTTCGCGAGGACTACCGCTCCACCGGGGGCGCCATCCGCCAACTGGCGGACCTGACGCGCAAGGAAGCGCCGGAAAAGGCAGAGGAGCAGATCACCTCGGGCCCGGACCCGCTGCTCAGGCAGCAACTCGATCGTCTCGGGATTGACCACGGGCGCGAATTGTCCAAGCTGCGCGGCCGCATCCGGGAGCTCGCCAAAAAGATGATGGAGGATCCCAGCGTCCGCTCCATCCGCATCTGCGGCAGCCCGTTGTCGCTCGAGAAGTGGGAGGCCGATGCGCTGCGGGCGCTCACGGGCAAGCGCGAGGAGAATCTGCAAGGAGCCTTTGCGCGACACGTCTCGCGGGCGATTGCTTTTCTGGTCCGCATCTATGAGGAGCTCTACGCCTACGAAACCAAGAAAGGCGCGGGCAACCTCGAGTGGAAGAAACATTACAATGCCTTGTTTTATTTGCTGTATGAAGGCCGCGAGCATCAGACTGTCTTGCAACAACTGGCGCTGCTCCACCGCAAGAGTGAGCTTCCGGAACTCGCCCAGCAACTGGCTTCGACCTCCGAAAAGCTCGCGGCGAACCTCGCCCGCCTGGAGGATTTGTTCTGAGAACCCGACGGGGCATGACCTGCTTGACACACCCGGGCAAATCGGTTATGTTCCGTCATGGAAAAGACGAAACTTCCCTCCACCCTTCCAGACCCGGGCATTGACCTCGAACCGGAACCGGCCGAATGGGCTGTCCGGGAAAACACGCCTCCACGGACGATTCCGATCTTTCCAGAAGCGCTGACCTTCGACGACGTTCTCCTGCTTCCGGGGCGTTCCGACGTGTTGCCAACCGCCGTGGACACGAGCGCTCGGCTCACCCGCAACATCCGCCTGAACATTCCTATCGTCAGCGCGGCCATGGACTCCGTGACCGAGTCCCGGATGGCAATCGCCATCGCCCAACAAGGCGGGATCGGGTTCATCCACCGCAACCTGCCCATCGAGCAGCAGGTGCTCGAAGTGGACCGCGTGAAACGCAGCGAAAGCGGCATGATCGTGGACCCGGTCACGATGGCCCCGGAGAATAAAATCGCAGAGGCGCTGGAAGTGATGCGGCGCTACCGGATTTCCGGCGTGCCGATTACGCGGAACGGAAAACTCGTCGGAATCCTGACCAACCGCGATCTGCGCTTCGAGACTCGCCTCGATTTGCCGATTGCCGAGGTCATGACGCGCGAACACCTGATCACGGCCCCCGTGGGAACCACGCTCGAAGAGGCCGAACGCCTCCTGCAGAGGCATCGCGTGGAAAAACTTCTGGTGGTGGACGGTCAGAACAACCTGCGCGGCTTGATTACGGTGAAGGACATCAAGAAGAAGCGCCAGTACCCGCTGGCCACCAAGGACGAGCAGGGACGTCTGCGCGCGGGCGCGGCGGTGGGCGCGACGGGCGACTTCCTGGAACGGGCGCAAGCGCTGGCGGCCGCCAAGGCGGACGTGCTGGCAGTGGATACCGCTCACGGCCACGCCACACGGGTCATGGAAGCCGTGAAAACGTTGCGCCGCGCGCTGCCGAACGTGGACCTGGTCGCCGGCAACGTCGCCACGTTCGAAGCCGCCTGCGAACTGGCACGGCTCGACGTGGACGCGATCAAAGTGGGAATCGGGCCGGGCTCGATCTGCACCACCCGCGTGGTCACCGGCGCGGGGGTTCCGCAGATCACAGCCGTGCTGGAGTGCCGCCGCGCCGCGCGAGACGCGGGAGTCCCGCTCATCGCCGACGGCGGAATTAAATTTTCCGGCGACATAACCAAGGCCTTGGCCGCCGGAGCGAGCGCCGTGATGCTAGGAAATCTGCTGGCGGGCTGTGAGGAAAGCCCCGGAGAATTCGTGCTCTACCAGGGGAGAACTTTCAAGACCTATCGCGGAATGGGTTCGCTCGGAGTCATGGAAGCCGGTTCCGGCGCCGACCGTTACGGCCAGGAAAGCCTGACCCAGCGCGATAAGCTCATCCCCGAAGGCATCGAAGGACGCGTCCCTTACAAGGGTCCCCTCGAAGCGATGATCGCGCAGTTGGTGGGGGGCCTCAAGTCGGGGATGGGCTATTGCGGCGCCTCTAACTTGGAAGAGCTTCAGAAGAAGGCCCGCTTCGTGCGGGTCACCTCCGCTGGTCTGCGCGAGAGCCACGTGCACGACGTTATCATCACCAAGGAAGCTCCGAACTATCGCCTGGAATAGAAATATTCACCACGAAGACGCCAAGCCACACCCCACGGCGAGGCATCGTTCGGCTACTTCGCGGGCTGAGTCATCCAAGGTCGTCCCCCGACCTCCAGGAATTCCTCGCATTCAATGAACGGTAAGATGTCATCGAAGGGTTGCAACCGAAAGGTTTTCGTTGCTCCCCACGGTCTCGTATAGGCCTTCCTGTCCTCGAACAGAAACTCGATCTCCAGTGTGCTCTGGTTCAGGCGGCGTATGCGCTCCACGACGTGGAGCGCGTCGCTGTGCGGAGTTCCGCCGCGATCAATCCAGGTCTTGTCGTTGAAACCAACCGTATCCACGACGAGCGTGTCTTTCTCCCACTTTCCGATGGAGTGCCCATTCCATCCGAACGGCCAACCCTCGGGATGCCCACGTCCATCCAGATGAATTTGTCGCGTCGCGTTGGTGACCTCAGTCAAGACCGTGATCCTGTGCGGGAGTTGAATCAATTCGAAGGGATTGTTGATCATAGCCCGGGTCATACCGGGCGGAAAGCAGTAATTATATGGGTCTAATTCGTCCAGCCCTTGTTCACCGGGTTGCACCCCCCGCCGATTGCGCAGATAGATCTCCCTGGCCCACGGTTGCAGCGGCGGGTCCTCCCGGGAGAATAGGGGGCCCGCCCCGCCCCACACTCCCGAAAGGTCCGGCATGGACGCTGTGGCGGGAGCCGTCCCTGGAGGCGCAGAGGTCTGAGCAAAGATAGGCGACGAGATGGTGAGCGACAGTACGACCGCCAGAGAAAACTTCATCATAAAACACCGCATCGTAGAACTCCTTGTTTTGCGCGACCGAGGGGGTCGCCACGGCATTTTTTCTGCCGTGGGCACATTCCGTGTTCGTCCTGCGCAAAACATCAACGGCATCCGGGCAAGCCGGGACCGTGGCTACCCATGAACGTGGTGTCTATGTGTTTACCGTTGCGCCCGCAATTGCTCCGCGGTGCGGAACTGGATGCGGGCCAGCTTGTGCGTTCTCCAGTAGGGAACCCAAACTTCCACCTGCGCTTTGTGATTGTCCACCGCAACGAAGCGGGTTTCCGTTCCCAAGGTCGGCAACTGGAACTCGGTCCATCGCTCGGTGGCCGGGTCGAACCGGGCCACGCGGTCGGTGTTCATCAGGTTCATCCAAACCATGCCGTTCTTGTCCACCACCGTGTCATAGATGCCCGGGAAATGCCCCGCCTGCGGGTAGTTGTAATGGGTCACCTGGTGGGTGCTGGCGTCAATCTTGGCCAGGTTATTGCCCCACCAGTTGGCCACCCAAACGTTCCCCTGCTTGTCGCCGCTGAGTCGGCGCGGCGCCTGCTGGAACAAAGTCGCGGAGTTCCAATCGGAACCGAACTCTTGGAAGAGCTTGCGGTCCCGGTCCGTCAGGAGCGCATCCACGCCCCGGACCGGCTCGAGCGCCACTTCGGTGACTTCGCCGGTCCTGCCGTCTCCGACGCCGAGCTTGTCGTAATTCATCTGCGCCCACCAGCAATTGCCCCGGGAATCCATCGCCGCGCCGTAGGTGCGGCCCTGCCGGCCGGGACTCTTCGAAATGAACTCGGTGAACTTCTTCGTGGCCGGATTGAAACGCAGCGCCCCGGTGGTGCTCGAAGCGCACACTACTCCGTTGGCGTCTACATCGAGCGTCCCTCCGACGCCCGCCATGCCTTGCGGGGGCGTGAACCGTTCCATCTGGAGGGTCTTCGTGTCAATCATTCCCAGGCCGTTATCGGCATTGAACCACGCCCGACCCTTCTGATCAATCACGATGCCGTGGCTGCCCTGCGCCATTCCGTACTGGCCGTCGAACTTGAAATTCCGAATTTCGCCCGTGCTGGGGTCGAGCCTTGCCACGGTGCGGACGCGGTTGTCCTGCGAGTCGGCGATCCAGACGAATCCGTCGGCGTCCACTTCGGCGTCATGCGAACCGCGCGCCTCATAGGCCGACGGAACGCCTTCCATCCAGTCGCTGCCGTCGTGCGTCACGTACTTGCTCGTATCTGCGCTCGAAGGATAGTCGTATTCGGTAATCACCACGCGAGCCGCTTCGCCCCGCGGACGCGGGTAGGTCTTGAACTGGATCGGCGACGGACCCGGCCCGCGCATCTTCGCCAGATACGCAGCCAGCTCGTCCTTATATTGGCGAATCAGCGGCTGCGGAGCGCGGTCGGGGGACGGGGGATTTCCGTAAATGCCCACGGTCTCCATGACGTCAATGATCTTGCGCCAGCCGGCTTCATCAAAGCGATTCTGCAAGACGAAGTTCGGCGTGTGGCACCC
>CAYWWM010000240.1:0-5220 GCA_964461735.1 uncultured Solibacteraceae bacterium
CCCGACGACCCGGTCAACGTCGAGTGCGACGTGCTGGCCAAGTACGCCGAAAAGCTGCTGGCAAGTTTCCAGCCGCCCTCCCACCGACCCTCCGCCAAGTCCTCCTCCGTCACCTGGGAGCGGCTGGTCGAAGAGGGGTTTTAGCGATTCCGCCAGTTTTGCTTCAAGGGATGGCTTAGCCGGTGCCTTCGGCTTCTTGGAGGACTCGCGCCAGGGCGCAAAAAAACAGCCCGATGGCCCAGCCCGCCGCGACGTCGCTCGGCCAGTGGACTCCCAGCGCCACGCGGCTCAACCCCACCGCGACCGAAACGCTCACGAGCAGCACCAGGCACACCTTCCGCAGGCTTCCTCCCAGCCGCCCTTCCGCCTGCCCGGAGATCGAACCGAGGAAGCTCAACCCAAGGTAGAGGAACACATACAAGGAAAGCGCCGCGTGGCCGCTGGGAAACGAGTCGCCTCGCGCCAAAGTCCACGGGGTGAGCGGAGGGCGGCCGCGGTCGAGCAGCCATTTCAGCCATTCGACCGTCAGGCTGGTGGCGGCCCATCCGAACGCCAGCGCCAGCGCGCTCCGGCTTTGGTTCCGCCACACCAGGACCAGCACGATCGCCGCCACGACCGGCGTCAGCGTCAGCCCGGAACCGAGCCAACTGACTCCTCGCCACCAGGCGGCATTCTCGGCATCGGTGGCCCGATACAGCAGGCGCAGCAACGGCTCGTCAAAACTGTACGCCAGAAACACCGCCACGGCGATCTGCGCCAGGCAGGAAGCCAAAAGCAACCGCTCCGGCCAAACAGGCCCGGCCGAGGGAAAGGCGGCCTGCCTTTCGGAAACGCCGCGGGCGAGGGCCTGCTTCTCAACGGATTGGAGGACCAGATTCATTTCGATTCCGGCTCACTGCGTGCTGCGTGGCGCCGCCACCGCGCTCCCTCCCATGACCCGGGTGGTCTGTCGCGCCGCCTCTTTGACTTTCTCGGCGATGCGTCCCAGAAGCTCGTAGGGGATTTGCTGCACCGGTCCGGTCAGGCTCATGGCCGCCGCTTCCCGTCCGAACCGGTCGAAGACCGGCGCCGCGAGGCAGCGCACTCCCGGCGTATTCTCCTCGTCGTCCACGGCAAAGCCGACCTCCCGGATTTTTTTCAATTCTTGTTTCAAGCGCGGCAGCGAGACGATGGTCTTCGCCGTGAAGCGCGGCAGCGGAGCGCCCGCCAGCAGCGGCTCGACCTGGTGGTCCGGGAGGAACGCGAGCAGCGTTTTCCCCGAGGAGGTGCTGTGGAGCGGCATCTGCCGGCCCACCCACGTATCCATCTGGATGAACCCGGGCGCGGGAACGCGCTCGATATAGATGACCACGGTGCCTTCCAGGACGGCCAGGTGCCCGGTGATGCCGGTTTCGGCGACCAGCCGCCGCAGGATCGGCAGGGCCGCCTCGCGGACCTCCACGCCGTGCTGCGCCTGGCTCCCGAGCGCGAGCAGCTTCATGCTCAGCCGGTAGAGCCCGTTCTCTTCCCGGTGGAGGTAGCCCCGCGTCTCGAGCGTGTGCAGCAGGTAGCTCGCCGTGCTCTTCGGGATCTTCAACCGCCGGCTGATCTCCGACGTGCTCCACGCCTTGCGCTGTTCCGCCAGCATCTCCAGAATCTGAAGCCCGCGATGGACCGCGTTCACGCGCGGCGCTTTGCTCTCCGGCATGCTCCCAGAGTAGGAGAAAGAAAACACCGGGTCAAGCCATCCCGCAGTTCTCTCGGGAAAAAATCGGATTTCTCGGCTGGCTCGGAATTCTCGGAAGAATTTGCTGGCGCTGGCTGGGCGTTTCGGGTAGGAGGCGGCCAAAACCTGGCGAGGAGCGGGCCGGTAACAAGTTACTCCATCGGCCATTTCGGGATGGCGGCGTCAATGGCGGCCATGAGCCGGATCGTTTCTTGGAGCGCCGTGACAACCCTTGCGTAGTGCTCCAAGTCCCCGTAGGAGAGCGTCCGCCTCCGCCGCCTTTGCGGGTGGGCTTACGGCGACCAGACGCCTTCGCGTTTCGTGACAAGGCCAAGTTTTTCGTGGAATTCAAAGATCCTTCAATATGGCATGCAAATGTTTGCGGAGGTTTCTTTCCACCTCCGGTTTCCCTCCGATCGTATCATCGTAAAAGATAACGCGATAGCTCTTGATATCGAAGGGAAGCTCTTTCCCCCGTTGGGCGAGCAGAATAGTCGGCTTGTTCAACGCATGGGCATAGCCGAGTTCGTAGAACACGTTCTGATTCGGCGCGGTAATCTCAGCGATAACGACCTTGGCCTCGCCAATCTCGCGTTTAATGTCTTCAAAAATAATGCCCGGCCCGGATATTTCGTCCACTCGAATGACACTGAAACCACGCTCGTCTGCCTCTGGCTTAATCACTTCGCGGTACAATGTGTTGAAAGGCTCTTGAAAGGGCATGGCCACAAAGGCGCGCGGGCGTTCGTCCTCGGCCGTGACCTTCTCGAACCTGACTTCTGATTGCCCAAAAGCATAGAGCCCGATTTGATCTCCCGAAAGAGGTGTGGAGAGGATGTATTCGAAAATGGAAACGTCATCAACAGCCATCCGAATTTTCTGCCCTCGCAGGGTGACCCTGAGATTATACGGTTTACCAACCGCCAAGTTTGTGATTGTCCCAGCCGCCACTATTACTCGCCAGCCCTGACCCGGTTCAAACTCCGCGATGCTGTAAGCCTTCGTGTGTCCACCCAATTGTGGGACCGCATAATTGGCGCTCTCGGAACGAAATCCGAGAACCACACCAGCGGAAGCATCCTGGAGGCTCTTAAATGTGATGGTCGCCGCGACCGTTCCGTCGCGCAATTGCAGATTACAGACCGCCAATCCATAGGGCACTGACGCCCCTTCGTTAGGGCCTTCGTAAACAACTTCTTCTTGTCCAAAGGACCAGCGCCCGGAAAGGGCCGCCCAGCTAACAGGCTTAACCGTCCCATTCTCCGAATTAGGCATGGACCCTCCGATGCTCAATGTATCACAATCTCGGGGGTGTTCCCCGGTTGACAACGCTCGGAACTCCGGAACGTGCCGATCCTCCCTGACCCAGTATATGTGGTTTCCTTATGGCAAGCTCATAGCTTACGGCGACCAAACCCCCTCGCGCTTGGTCGTAAAGAGTTCCGAAGACAAGTCGGTTCCAACGCCCTGGCGGCGCGCCTCGTCGTAGAGGAGCCGGCGTTGCTAGAGGGTCATCTGCTTGGCGGAAATCCCTGCCATCAACTGATCACAAGTCAGGAGTTGAATTTCAATCCCGCTCTCCCTTCGTAGACGAGCCACTTCGCCGAGGGCCCCGCGAGTGAAACCAAAAGCAATCACCATTCCCTTCTTATCTTTCTCTCGTTCCAGGACGCCGACAAAATTGTCAATGACCGGCCGCCCCACGTCATCCATGCGCTTGACCTGGATGGGGTGATTCTCCAGAAACGTAAATCCGTCAATTCCCATGTCGGCGATCTTGCGCGTGCTGTGCCGCCCCTGCACGGCATTGATCGCCCAATTCTGAAATTCAAAGGGATCGAGGCGTCGAAGCTGGTCAATGGTTCGGACCATCCCAACCACTTCTGGATTGGGCGCGCCGATTTGTTTCAATCGGTTCTGAACAACCCGAATTGCGGTATGGGAAATATCAATGCCGATCCAGCGGCGTCCGAGCGTTTGGGCGGCTTCCATCGTTGTGCCGCATCCGCAGAACGCGTCCAAAACGATTTCCCCGGGGTTGCTGCTCACGCCAACAATTCGGGTCAGAAGCTCCACTGGCTTTTGTGTTGGATAGCCCCAACGGTCTCTAGCTGACGGGGCCACAATAGAGATTTCCCAAACATCATCCGGATGTTTCCCTTTGGGATGCAGTTTCTGGAGCCCAAAATCCCGGCCTCCCCGGACATTCCCAATATAATGCTTGAATCGTTCCACGGTGGCTGGTGCATAGGGCGTGCGCGCTGCATCCGGGTTGAAAGTCCACGTCTTTCCCTTGGTGTAAAAGAAGATATTGTCGTGCCGACGGCCATACCGGCGCTTAGAAACTCCGGCTCCCCTGTAATACCAAATCACTTCATTTTGAAAGTTGGAATAGCCGAAAATCTTGTCCAACTCCACTTTCATGTAATGGCCGATGTGCCAGTCGAGGTGCATGTAAAAACTACCCATCGGTTTTAGCTTGTCAAACAGTTTCCGGCAACGTTCCGTCAGATAGTTGATGTAGGTATGAATGCCGCCTTCCCAGCGGTCCTTGAATGCGAAGCGCTCCGCACTCTCTCCCCAAATGATCTCGTAATATTTTTGACTGTAAAAGGGGGGATCAATATAAACCAGATCAACGGATTCATTCGGGAGGCGATCCAACTCGTTGAAGCAGTCTCCGCAGTACAGTGTATTTCGAGACTGGCTGAACAAGGCAGGCTGAGGGATTCTAGGGTTCAAGCAATTCTCTCAATGCGAAATATGATCCGGGATTTCCCTCTTTACATCTCGGGAGCCATCCGGATGAAGCGATAAACGCGGGAGAAATTGTATCACGCATAACGAGCGCCTCGGTCGCCTTTGCGGGTGGGCCTACGGCGACCAAACCCCCTCGCGCTTGGTCGTAAAGAGTTCCGAAGGCAAGTCGGTTCCAACGCCCTGGCGGCGCGCCTCGTCGTAGAGGAGCCGGGCGCTCGAGGCGAACTGGATGCCCATGCCGTGATTGTTTTTGAAGAGCGTGATGTCGTCGGGAGCATGGCGCGGCTGCGCCTTGCCGGTCACGACTTCGCCCACTTCCTGTAATTGCTCCCAGCGCAAGCGTCCGGCCTGGAGCAACTCGTAAAGATTCCCCTGGCGGTCCTGTTCGACCTGCTCTCGGGTATTGACCAGGATCGAGCGGGCGCGCGAATAAACGGTCTGGTCCGCTTCATCGCGCTTGCTGCGGTAATCGCCTCCCACGATCGTGGTCACGTGCATTCCCGGCGCGAGGAGGTTGCCGTCGAAGATCGGGTCGCTTGAATTGGTTGCGGCGTTCACGATGTCGGCTCCGCGGAGGGCCTCCTCCGCGCTGCCGACCGGCACAACCGGGCACTCGGTCTCCGCTTCGACCGCCGCGGCGAATTGCTTGCGCCGCTCGGCGTTCGGGCTGTAGACCTGAATCCTGTCGAGGCGATGGACGAGCGAGAACGCTACGGCCTGCGCGCGGGCCTGCTCGCCGGCGCCGAACAGCGCCA
>CAYWWM010000241.1:0-5214 GCA_964461735.1 uncultured Solibacteraceae bacterium
CCTACAGCGTGCTGACGGATGCCCAGAAGCACCGCTTCGCGGAAAATCTGGAGCGCGACTTCAGCATCGGCATCAAAGGGCTGGCGCGGTTCCGCGCCAACATCTTCAACCAGCGCGGCGCCGTGGCGGCCGTCTTCCGGATGATTCCCTATGAGATCAAAACGTTCGCCAACCTCAACCTGCCGCCTGTGGTTGCGAAGTTGTGTGACAAGCCGCGCGGCCTGATCCTGGTGACGGGGCCGACCGGGAGCGGCAAGTCCACCACGCTCGCGGCCATGCTCGACAAGATCAACAGCGAGCGCCACGACCACATCATTACGATCGAGGACCCCATTGAGTTCCTGCACTCCCACAAGGGCTGCCTGGTCAACCAGCGCGAGGTGCACTCCGACACGCATTCGTTCGGCAATTCATTGCGCGCCGCGCTCCGCGAGGACCCGGACGTGGTGCTGATCGGCGAGATGCGCGATCTCGAAACCATCGAGTCGGCGCTGCGCATCGCCGAGACCGGCCACCTGACTTTCGGAACGCTGCACACCAACTCGGCGGCTTCGACCATCAACCGCGTCGTGGACGTGTTCCCGGCGCACCAGCAGCCGCAGGTGCGCGCCCAGCTCTCGCTGGTGCTCGAAGGAATCATGTGCCAAGCCCTGCTTCCCCGTGCGTCCGGCTCCGGCCGGGCTATGGCGATGGAGGTTCTGGTGCCGAACCCGGCCATCCGCAACCTGATCCGCGAAGACAAGATTCACCAGATCTACTCCTCGATGCAGGCCGGTCAGGAGAAGTTCGGGATGCAGACCTTCAACCAGTCGCTGGCGACGCTCTACTTCCAGAAATTGATCTCGATGGAAACGGCCATGTTGCGGTCACACAATCCCGATGAATTGACGGACATGATCAACCGGGGCCAAGGATTGATCGCAGGCAGTCAGAAGCCGGCGGCAGGCCCCGTGCGCAGGTAAAGGAACTGAACCGCCCCGGGCCGAGCCGTCGTGCTGGCCCGCGGCGCTGCAAGAACAGCGTGTGGAGGAGGCACAGCCATGCCGGTATTTGTCTATGATGGAACCACCCCGCGAGGGGTCAAAGTCTCCGGGGAGCGGGTCGCGGATAACAAGGCTGCCCTGACGGCCCTGCTGCGCCGCGAACGCATCACCCCCAGCAAGATCAAGGAAAAAGGCAAAGAGTTCGCGCTGCCATCGTTTGGGGGCGCCCCGAAGGTGACGGCCAAAGACCTGGCGATTTTCTTCCGCCAGTTTTCGGTCATGATTGATTCGGGTTTGCCGCTGGTGCAGTGTCTGGAAATCCTCGCCGGGAACCAGGAGAACGTTACGTTCCAGAAGGTGCTCACCGACGTCCGGTCGCGCGTCGAAAGCGGCTCCACGCTCGCCGACGCCATGCGGGAACATCCCAAAACCTTCGATCAGTTGATGGTCAACATGATCGAGGCGGGCGAGACGGGCGGTATCCTGGACACCATCCTGCAACGGCTCTCCGGCTACGTGGAAAAGGCCGTGAAGCTCAAGGCCGCGGTCAAGGCCGCCTTGATTTACCCGGTGGCCGTGGTAGGCATCGCCGCCATTGTCATCACGCTCCTGCTCTGGAAAGTAGTTCCCATCTTCACGAATATGTTTGCCGCCATGGGCGTGGACCTGCCACTGCCGACCCGCATCGTTGTGGGTCTCAGCACCTTCATCGGCCGCTTCGGGTGGATTTTCATCCTGATAGGCATTGGAGTGTTTTTCGGCTTCAAGCGGATCTACGCAACGGAAGAAGGCCGCTTTGCCATTGACAAGTTCATGCTGCGCCTCCCCGTGCTCGGCGACCTGCTGCGGAAAATCGCCGTGGCGCGCTTCACACGGACCCTCGGCACGCTCATCACCAGCGGCGTTCCGCTGCTGGAAGCTATGAGCATCACCGCCCGCACCAGCGGCAATGCCGTCGTCGAGCGCGCCATCATGGGAGTCCGCAAGTCCGTAGAGGAGGGGCGTACCATTACGGAGCCGCTCAAGGAGAGCGGAGTCTTCCCCAACATGGTCACCCAGATGATCGCGGTCGGTGAGCAGACCGGCGCTATGGATGCCATGCTTCAGAAGATCGCCGACTTCTACGAGGCCGAAGTGGACGACGCCGTCAAGAACATGCTCACATTGCTCGAACCGATGATCATCGCCATGCTCGGAGCCAGCGTCGGCGGCATCGTCATTTCCCTGTACATGCCGATGTTCGCTTTGATTGGCCAGATGGCCGGGTAACTGTCTTATCCGAGCCGCGCGCGTAAGCAAGCGGTGGTTTGAATCCAGCCGTGCGGCTCGGAACCCTTTCCACTCAATACTGACCGTTCACCTCCCCTACCCACTCCTCCCGATTCACTATATAATGATGTTGTTATCGAGGCCGGTATGAAGCGAATCAGCACCACCCACCTGGTCAGGATGAAGTCGCGCGCGGAAAAGATCGTCATGGTCACCGCCTACGACTACCCCACCGCGCGCCTGGTGGACGAAGCTGGCGTGGACGTAGTGCTGGTGGGCGACTCGCTCGGCATGGTGGTGCTCGGCTATGACACCACGCTCCCGGTAACGCTCGACGACATGATCCACCACACCCAGGCCGTGACGCGCGGCGTGCAGCGCGCGCTGGTGGCCGTGGATATGCCGTTCCTGACTTACCAGACCGGCCCTGCCGACGCGCTCCGCAATGCCGGGCGCATCCTGCAAGAGACCGGGGCGGCCGCGGTCAAGCTCGAAGGCGGCGTGGAGGTCTGCCCGCAGGTGCGGGCTCTGGTCTCTGCCGGCATTCCCGTGATCGGCCACTTGGGCCTCACTCCGCAATCCATCCACGTCTTCGGGGGCTACAAGCTGCAAGGGCGGGACGAGGAAGCGGCGCAGCGAATTCTCTCCGACGCCCAGGCGCTCGAACACTCCGGCGCGTGCTCCATCGTTCTCGAATGCATCCCCGAGGACCTCGCCGCCAGGATCACCGCCGCGGTTGCGATTCCCACGGTCGGCATCGGCGCCGGCGTTCACTGCGACGGCCAGGTGCTGGTGCTGCACGACCTGCTCGGCATCGCCGGGAACGTGCGGCCGCGCTTCGTCAAGCAGTACGCGCAGGTAGGAACCGTCATCCGGGAAGCCGTGGCGGAATACGCCCGCGACGTGCGGCAAGCGAAGTTCCCCGGCCCCGAGCACTCCTTCGCGCCGGAAGAGTCTGCCGCGCCGTCCTTAACCTTCGCTTCGAAACCCGCGAAATCATGACTGCCGTTTTCGAGACGATCCCCGCCGCCCGCCGCTGGCTGCGCGCGGAGCGATCCGCCGGGAAAACCATCGGCTTCGTCCCCACCATGGGCGCCTTCCATGAAGGCCACCTCAGCTTGTTCCGGCGCGCGCGCCCCCGCTGCGGTCGCGTGGTGGTCTCGGTCTTCGTCAATCCGTTGCAGTTCGCGCCGGGGGAAGATTTTGCACGCTACCCGCGCGATTTCTCGCGCGACCGGGCGCTGGCCGAGCAGGAGGGCGTGGACGCGCTGTTCCATCCTGCCCCGGCGGAGATGTACCCCGCTCCGCCGCAAATTACCGTCCAGCCCGGAAAGCTGGGCGAACCCTTGTGCGGACGCTCGCGGCCGGGACACTTCGCGGGCGTCGCCACCGTCGTCGCCAAGCTGCTCCACGTCGTGGAACCCGACCGCGTCTTTTTCGGCCAGAAGGACGCGCAGCAGGCTGTCATCATCGAGCGCATGATCGAAGAGCTGGGATTTCCCGTTGCGATGGAGGTCTGCCCCACGGTGCGGGAGGCTGACGGCCTCGCCTTGAGCTCTCGAAACGCTTACCTCAGCCCGGCCGAGCGGACCAATGCGCCGGCGCTTTACCGCTCGCTGTGCCGCGCCGCTACTCTGATCCGCTCCGGCGAGCGCAACCCATCCCGCATCGAGCGCGAGCTGCGAGAGATGATCGCTGCCACCCCCGGAGCGGCGCTCGACTACGCCAGCGTCGTGGACCGGCGGAGCTTGGAAGATGTTTCGACGATTGACCGCGAAGTGCTCATCGCTGTCGCGGTGCGCTTCGGCAAAACGCGCCTGATAGACAACGTGATCGCAGGCCCGGACCTAACACCTAACACCTGACACCTATCACCTAATTGCGCGCTTACTGCGGAAGCGGCTCTTCCTCCGGCTCTTCCTGCGGGACGGCGGAGGGCAGCTCGCCCTGCTGCTCGGTCCCGAGGAACTGGATGGTGAAATCGGCTGCAACGAGGAAGCGGTGGTATTCGCGGTAGGTGCAGCCGGCGGGGCAGTCTCCCGCGCCGTGGCCGAAGGTCACGCGCCACTGCGCGCCGTCTCTCTTTACCGCGACCGGCATCACTCCCCCGAGCGCCACGCGGTTGCTGTCGGCGGAAGTAACCCCCGCCACCGCCCGGAATAACCGCGCCAGAGACGGGACGTGGAGCAATCGGGAGAAGTTGACGACGACGTAGGAGCCGAACGAAAGCCCGCGGCTCTGGCACGTGATTTCATAGCCGCCGCCGAACTGCCGGGTCAGGGCGTCGAGCGCCGCGATTTCAATGGTTGCGCTGCGAGCGCGCGCGTAACCCGACCAGGACGCGCAGAGCCGGTCCACTTGCGGCCGGAAGGCAGGCTGCAATCCGACGATGAGGGACGTGCCGGCGGTCAACTGCGCAGGAACGCGCAGCTCCGCGACCAGGGGGAACTGGCTGCGGATTTCCCGCAGCATCCGCTCGATGTCGCTAACCGGCTCCGGAAGGGCGGCGAGACTTTGCGTGTCGTACAAATCCGCTTGCAGGGCGACGTATTGCGCCTCGCGGCTTTCCGGCGTTTGCGGGGTAGTCCCCTGAGCCAATGCCAACGTCGGTAAGAGCAGTAAGGCAAACGCAAGCAAGCTCGGCGTTTTTCCCATCGGCATGCCTCTTCTTCCATAGTAGCACAGAGAGAAACGGCGTTTCGCGAACGCGCCTGTTGACATCGAAGCGTTCCGCGCCTATCGTAAACGCATCGTAAGCATGATGACAGCTTCCAGGGAGAACAAGAAATGAACAAAGGCGAACGGAAAAAGAGTCCCGCGTCGGCGTCGCGCCGAAGGTTCGTGAAGCAGTTGGGGGGAGGCGCGGCACTGGCTGCCGCGGCGGGCTTGGGGAGCGCCGCATGCCAGACGGCGGGCGGCCGCGTGAACTGGTCGGCGACATTCGACTGGATTTCAATCGGCT
>CAYWWM010000242.1:0-5207 GCA_964461735.1 uncultured Solibacteraceae bacterium
GCCGAAGACTTTCTCTCCCAGCTTCTCCAATTCGCCGGCCCCCTGGGCGGTCTGTTGTCGGATGAGCGCGGGATCGGCGTCGGGCGCCTCGGCCAGCTCACGCCGGCAGACGCCGTCGGCAAGCCATTGGTCCACCATCTCGGCGGTCATCTCGAGATGAAACTGCAGCGCGGCGACGTGGCGGCCCCAGCGGAACCCTTGGTTCTCGTATAGCGCGGACCGAAAGAGGCGCGTCGCGCCGGGCGGCAGGTCGAAGGTGTCGCCGTGCCAGTGAAAGGCGGTGAAGCGCGGCGGCAATCCGGCGGTTAGCTCATCGGTTGCTCCCTCGGGGGAAGCCGTCACCTCGACTTCATGCCAACCGATTTCCCTTCTCGGTCCGGGATAGACTTTCCCGCCGAGCGCGGCGGCGATCAACTGCGCGCCGAGACAGATTCCCAGAACCGGGAAGCCCGCTTCCGCCGCCTGGCGGATGAGCCGTTGCTCGTCGCGGAGGAACGGATAGCGGTCGGCTTCGTAAACCCCCATCGGACCGCCCATAATGATTAAACCGAAAGAATCGAGCGCCTCCTCCGGGACCGGCTCGCCGCGGAATACGTCCAGGTAGCGGTAGCTCATGCCGGCTTCGTCCAGAATGCGGGCGAGAGAGCCGATGTGTTCCTGCTCGACATGGCGTAGCACCAACCAGGAGATGGATCGAGGCATGCGCGGCTCGCTTTGTGTAGCCAAACGAAGGAAACCAGGGTATCATAAACCGAGGAGAGTTCCATGACGGCGATCGTGCGGATGCGGCGCATTTTGGGTGTGAGCTTCTTGCTGATTCTGGCGCGCCCCGGGCACACCAATTTGCCGGACAACTTTGGCGGCTGGCAGACGAAGAGCTTTCAGCCGATCCCAGCTAACCTCCTCGATCGGTTTGCCGGAGAGGACGCCTTGGTGCTTCATGAGTACGGCTTCGTCTCCGGGCAGCGGCGCGAATACAAGCGCGACGACGCGACTCTGACGGTAACGCTGTGGCAGATGCGGGACCCTACGGGAAGCTACGGCCTCTTTACATTCTTGCAGCAGCCTGACATGACCGAGCTGGAGGGGGACGACGCGATCCTGGCCGGGGGCGGCCGCTGGCTGGCTCGTCGCGGCGTCTACGTGCTGGATGCGCGGGGGGAGAACCTGGCTCCCGACGAGGCGCCTTTGTTGCTGACAGATGTTCCCAGCCTGCGACGCGGGGAAGAGGTTCTGCCGCAGCTTCCGGCGTATTTTCCCGAGGAGAACCTGGTCGCTTCAAGCAGGAAGTTCGTGATGGGTCCGGTTGCGTTGGGGAGATTAGCGGTTCCTCTGCCTCCTGCATTGGTCGGTTTCGACCTCGGAGCGGAGGCCGCGCTGGCGCGCTACCGGACCGCAGGAAACGCCGTGAGGTTGCTGTTGATCAGCTACGCCACGCCCCAGCTTGCGGCGAGACAGCTTCGCAGGTTCGAGGAAGCTCCGGCGGCCACCACCGATCCAGGGACGCGCCGGAGTATTTATATGCGTCGGCAAGGATCGCTGCTGGCTATTGTCCTCGATGCTCCGCAACAGGCGGCCGCCGAGAGCCTGTTCGACGGGATTCGTTATGAAAGCTTCATCACCTGGAACGAATATGTCCCCGGTCCGCGCGACAACGTCGCGGATCTCCTGCTGGCAGCCTTCTTGTTGGCTGGTTTTTGCCTGCTGGTTGCTTTGGTTGCCGGGATTTCGTTCGGGGGAATCCGTTATTTGGCCAAGAAATTCCTTCCTTGGGCTGTGTTTGATCGGCCATCGCAGATGGAGATCATACGGCTCCACATTTTTGACAAGTAAGGATTTGCGAATCAATGGCATATGGGGCAGCGCTCGATTCGAGCCGCGAAATCCAATTCCATAAATCATATCCAGCCATTTTTCGTCATCCTCGTAACTTACTGAAAAATAAGGTTATTAAATTAATTCGGTTTCCTGAAATTTTTCTTGACAACTTGCACGGGGGGGGCATAAGATCATCTCAAAGTTTTGACGGTTGCGCATTCGTCGAAACTATTCTCCTTTTTCATTAAGGCCTACCGTTTGGGTAGGCCTTTTTTTGTCTGGAATCGGTACCGCCGGCGGTGAGAGTAACGGAAATCTATTTCGCGGAGGAGAGATCATGAGTGTTCGCGTTGGAATCAACGGATTCGGGAGGATTGGACGAAATATCTATCGCGCCTCGCTCGGCGACCCCGAGATCGAGTTCGTGGCGGTGAATGACATCACCGATCCCAAGACGCTGGCGCATCTGCTGCAATACGACTCCATCTTAGGGAACTTGAAGAACGCAGTGGGGCACACCAAGGACTCTTTGCAAGTAGACGGCAAGAATCTGCGCGTGTTCGCGGAGCGCGACCCGGCGAAGATTGACTGGGACTCGGTGGGGGCGCAGGTGGTGGTGGAATCAACGGGCCTGTTCACCAGCGCAGCCGACGCCCGCAAGCATCTGCACGGCGGCGTCAAGAAGGTCATCATCTCGGCCCCCGCCAAAGACGAAGACGTGACTCTGGTGCTCGGCGTCAATGACGGCATGTACGACCCGGCGCGGCATCATATTCTCTCCAACGCCTCCTGCACCACCAACTGCCTGGCTCCGGTGGCGAAGGTCGTGAACGACCGGTTCACCATCCGCAGCGGCACCATGACAACCATCCACTCCTATACCAACGACCAGAAGCTGCTCGACCTGCCCCACAAAGATCTGCGCCGGGCGCGGGCGGCTTCGCTTTCGATGATTCCGACCTCGACGGGCGCGGCCAAAGCGATTTACCTCGCGATTCCGGAGCTCAAGGGCAAGCTCGACGGCTTTGCCATGCGCGTCCCCACCCCGAACGTCTCAGTCGTGGACCTGGTGGTCTTCGTCGAGAAGGCGACTTCGGCCGAAGAAGTGAACGCCGCGCTCAAGGCCGCCGCGACCGGTCCGATGCAGGGAATCCTCGGCTACACGGAAGACGAGCTGGTCTCCGCGGATTTTCGCGGCGATGAGCGCTCCTCGATCGTGGACGCGCCGCTCACGCGGGTGATCGCCGGAAACTGCGTCAAGGTGATCTCCTGGTACGACAACGAGTGGGGCTACTCCTGCCGCGTCCGCGACCTGATTAAGTTCGTTGCTGCCAAGGGGTTGTGAGGGAAGGAGTCAGGAGCCAGGAGTCAGGCGTCAGAATGCGGAACAAGCTGAAGAAACCATAATGATGTCATCCCGATCCCGCGAAGGGGGAGAGGGACCTGTTTTTCTCCTGACTTCTAAATTAGAACGAAGATGCCGAAATTATCCATTGGCGATCTCGATCTGGAAGGCAAGCGCGTGTTCGTGCGCGTGGATTTCAACGTCCCGCTCTCGGAGAGTGGCGGCATCACCGACGACACGCGGATTCGCCAGACCATTCGGACGATTGAGTACGCGCTGGGGCGGGGAGCACGCCTGATCCTCGCCTCTCACCTGGGGCGCCCCAAGGGCAAGCCGAACCCCAAGATGAGCCTGGAGCCGGTCGCGGTCCACCTGGGGACGCTCCTCAATCGCCCGGTGGCGTTCGCGCCGGACTGCGTCGGACCTGTAGCGGAGCGAGCGGCCGCTGCCCTCCACAACGGCGAGGCGCTGCTGCTCGAGAACTTGCGCTTCCACCCGGAAGAGGAGGCTGACGATCCCGAGTTCTCGAAGCAACTGGCGAAGCTGGCTGACCTCTACGTGAACGATGCCTTCGGGACCGCGCACCGCGCCCATGCCTCGACCGTGGGCATGACCCGTTACTTGGCGCAGGCCGGGGCCGGGTTCCTGATGGCCAAGGAGCTTGACTACCTCACCCAAGCCACTACCAACCCTAAGCGCCCCTTCGTGACACTGCTGGGCGGAGCGAAGGTTTCCGACAAGATCGAAGTGATCGAGAACCTGCTGCCGATGGTGGACGCGCTGCTGATCGGCGGCGCGATGGCGTACACGTTCCTGCGCGCTCAGGGGCAGCCGACCGGAAAGTCTCTGGTGGAAGAGGACAAGGTGGACCTCGCGCGCAAGACCCTGGAGCAGGCGACGGAAGGAAAGCGCCGCCTCCAGTTGCCCGTTGACCACCTGATCGCCGAGAAGCTCGACGCCGCTTCCCCCACCCGCGTCGTAGACGGGACGTCCACTCCGATTCCAGCCGACCACCTAGGCGTGGACATCGGCCCCCGCACCATGGAACTCTATTTGAACGAGATTGCCCGGGCGAAAACGGTCCTCTGGAACGGGCCGATGGGCGTTTTCGAGATCCAGCCGTTCGCGCAAGGAACCCTGGCTGTCGCCAAGGCGCTGGCTTCCTTCGGCGGGACCAGCATCGTCGGAGGCGGAGATTCAATCGCCGCGCTCGCCGCCGCCGGCGTCGAAAGCAAGATCACCCACGTCTCGACCGGCGGCGGAGCGTCGCTCGAATTCCTGGCCGGAAAGAAGCTGCCGGGAGTCGAGGCGCTGACGGACAAGTAAGCTCGGCTTCCAACCTACGATTCCATTTTCCAAAGGGAGAGAATCTGGTCCGGGAGGTTGTTCCCGGATTCGCACCAGAGCCGCCGGCGGGCCAGGGGCAGGTTTTTTTCCAGCAGGCGCGCGTAGCCCACCAGCCTGTCAATGTTTTCGCGCATCTGCGGTCCGGCCATCACCACCTGCTTCTCATCGGGGTCCAGGTCCCACAGCTCCGGCGGGAGAAAATTCGCTTCCGGCCCGAAGTTGATTTCCAGGTGGCTGGAGTCTTCCTCGCCGTCGCGGTCGAACTGGCTTCCCAAGCAGATGATCGAGACTCCTTGCGGCTTTCGCTCCCAGCCGTCGGAGGGGTCATCGGACTGGGGGACCCACAGGTCCCAGCTCATGCGCGCCTCGTAGGCGCAGTCGGCGTGCAGGAATTCCTGGGCCAATTGGAGGGTCTCGTCCGCGCTGCCGCCGTCCAGAAAGGCATCCTCCATCGTTGCCGTCTGATTCCAGTCGAGAGGATAGACGGCGAGGGAGCGGACCCCGCGGGCTTGGGGCGATGCGGGGAAGCTCTCGATGGCCTGCCGCCAATGCGCGAGCATCGTCTGCTCGGCAAAATCCCGGAGCCAGAGGTTCAAGTACAGCAAGTCGGGCATCTTTCGATTATTGGGCCGGAAGGCGGGGAAAGCAACGGATTTCCGCGCAGGATGCCGCTCGCTTCGCGCGGGTCCCGCAGCGG
>CAYWWM010000243.1:0-5207 GCA_964461735.1 uncultured Solibacteraceae bacterium
AGCCGGTGAAATGGAGCGTCTCCCACAGCGGCCAGGCCCAAACCACGTCATTCGCATATAACTCGAAGAGGAGCCCCAGGCCTTCTTGTCCCTTGGGCGGCGCGGTGACTTCCGGAGCGCCGGCGGTCCGGATCTCGGGATGCGTGATCTCGCCGCCGTGGGTCCCCGTGTCCAGCATCAACGCCATCGTGACCAGACCCAGTCCCAGGACAGCCCAGATGTTCCACGGCGGCAGCGCCTGGAACCTCCGATACTGCCACAGGCCCAGCCAGGCGAAGGTCCCCGTCAGGAACAGAAAGCAGGAGGCCACAATCGCCGCGTCCCGATGCAATTGAATCATCGCCGGGTTCAAGCCCGGACGCTCCTTGATGGCTTCCGACGCCGCGGTTCCGGTCACGAACGTCGGAATCGTGAGCACCGCCATGACCATCAAGATGATAAAACTCACGATCTGCAAATCCGGATTCTTCTTCCACAGGGCATAGACGAGCAGGGTCAGGCCGAACAAAGTTCCGATCGTGGGAAAGTGGTTGAGGACTATGTGAATATGAGAGTAATTCATCACGCTCTCCTTCCGCGCGCCGCAGACGGCCCCCTGCTGGCCATCCGACCCGCCACCCGAGCAAAGAAATTCAGCCCTGCTTCGCTGACTCCAACCGCCGGAAAAATAATGCGGGATGGCCTCCGAACAACGGGCGATGATACGCTCCGCCCTCGGTCAGTGTCAAGGCCGAAAAGCCCACGGTGTCAAAGCTTTTGAGAATGTCATCATGCTTACCTCGTTAGAAATGTCCGTGTAATGTCCCCCCATCCTGCGGTGTTGGGAGCGGATGGGAACGCCGATGTATCAGACTAACGGTTACGCCGTTGAGCGGAAATCGGACTTATCCGTTTGACAAACCCATGCGGGTAGGGACAGACTGGAATCGTGACAGGCAGGCACTATTTGCCGCGTTTCTTGGCTGCTGGTTTGGCCTTCCGCTTCGGATACTTCGGCATGTCAGCGGTCGGTCTCACCTTCAGGATCGCGACGATCAGATCGTCTTCCGTGGGTTTCTTGTTCCCTTTGGCCATAAACAACCCTCTAAGAACGCCAGGTGAACTTCTTGCCGTTGGATCGACTCAGCGTAGTAGTGAACGGAGCAGCGGAAGCTGCCGGCCCGCCACTGATGAATGGCACGCCTTTCCAGCCACTCCGCGATCTCTTCCATTACTTCGATGTCCTGGGCAAGGTCCTCGGATTGAGCTGGCACAATCCGAAGCTCATCGATTCTGCCCGCTTGTGCGCGCAGTGAATGCATCGGGGTTGCTCAGGCGTTGACCGCCGCTCGCAGAATTTCTTCGGCAGAGGCCAGCTTTGCCCCGCCCGCCTCTAACTCCCGCAACACGGCCTCGCCGTCCTCTGGCTTGATTTCTTTGATCGCGTCCACAAGCAGGGTTACGGGCCGCTTGCGTTCGAGCAGACCTTTCACGGCGCATTTCACGCAATACTCCGTGGCCACGCCGTAGACCACGTACTGCGCGGCGTCGAGCCGCTTCACCAGGTCATCGGCGTGCGGGTTGGTGAACAGGTCGAGAGCGTCTTTTTCGAGAATCCATTGCCGGTAGCGATGCAGTTCTTCGTCGCTCAGCAGCGTTCGCCGTTCCAGGGGAACCATTGTATACTTGCGCAGCAGAGTCTCCGGTACTTTGAGCTGACCCGGCGTGCCGCGCACGCAATGCGGCGGCCACTGCTCGAACTCCCGCGAGTCGGTGGGGTGGGCGTCGGTGCTGGTCAGGACGGGGATGTCGTGCTGCTCCGCGAAGTCCCGCAGACGCGCCAGCGTGGGCAGCAGCTTCTCCGCACCCGGCACGTAGAGCCGCCCGCCGGGCAGCAGGAAGTCCGCCTGGGTGTCCACGTCCACGAACACGATTGGGTAGCGAGGCATAGGCAAAGGTGTTAGGTGCCAGGTGTTAGGTGTTAGGGCGGGAAGCCTGTCCTACTTTGATTTTCTATCGCTGCCGGCCGCGGCGGGCGCCGGCAGATACCGGCTACGCACGCTTTCGAGCAATTCCTGCAGCGCCTGCGACTTCTCGACCGGATACGAGTCGGTCATTTCAAGCTGCCGGTCAAGCTGCCGGTACCGCTCGGGCAGACGCGCCAGGTTCTCCGCCGCGCGCGCCTGAATCCGGTCCAGCGACGGCAGCGGGCGAATCAATTTCCCGTTCTCCATCACCGGTTCGAGCAGAGTTTCGGCTCCGGGCACTTTTTCGGAAGCGAGTCCGAGCACGTCGCGTTCATAGTCTCCCCGCGGCGCGCCGACCCGCTCGGCGACCCTTCCGGCGAACCGAAAGACCTGTTTCACACCCGGATAGCTGATCTTCGATTCGCTGAATTTCGCCGTGGCGCGCTTCCGCCCACCGCTCTCGATCTCGACCAACTTGTAGACCCCGCTCAGAGCCGGCGCGTCGCGCGAGGTGACCAAATCCGTTCCGACGCCGAACAGGTCAATCGGTGCCTGCTGCCGGACCAGCTCCGCGATGGCGTATTCATTGAGATCGCCGCTGGCCAGGATTTGCGCGTCGGCCCGGCCGCCGGCATCGAGAATTTTCCGCACCTGGCGGCTGGTCTCGAGGAAATCGCCGCTGTCCAGGCGCACGCCGCGGAACGGCAATTTCTGCCGCAGCGCCTTACGCACTCCTTCGACCGAGTCATAGGTGTCCACCAGCAGCACGGACTGCGCGCCATAAATCTGAGCGAACTGTCGGAACGCTTCTTCCTCCTCCTCGAAGGCCATGGTCCAGGAGTGCGCCAGCGTGCCATAGGTGGGGATTCCGAGATCGAAGCCAGCCAAAACGTTGGAGGTGCCCCGGCAGCCTCCGATGAAGCTGGCGCGGGCGGCGAGCCAGCCGGCGTCCGCTCCGTGCGCGCGGCGCGTGCCGAACTCGACAATGCCGCGTCCGCCCGCTACCTGAACCATTCGGGCGGCCTTGGTGGCCACCGTGGTTTGGTAGGTGAGCATGGCGAGCAGGTAGGTCTCCGCGATCTGCGCTTCGATGATGGGCGCCGTCACGCGCAGCAACGGCTCCTCGGCAAACACCACAGTCCCTTCGGGGACAGCCCAGACCGACCCCGTAAAGCGCAGCCCCGCCAGGAAGTCGAAGAACTTCGGTTTCACCGGCTGGAGCGCCGGGTGCTGGCGGAGAAAGTCAATCTCCTCCGCCGCAAACCGCAGCCGCTCGAAATACTCCAATGCCTGCTCGAGCCCGGCGGCGAGCAAGTACGACCGCTGCGGCGGCAGCGCCCGGACGCCCAGCTCGAAGCTCGCCAGGTCGCGGAATTTGCCCGACTGCCAATAGCCGGCCGCCATGGTCAGCTCATAGAGGTCGGTGATCAATCCGGCGCGTTGGGGAGTGAGAGCGTTCATGGGGACGTCGTCTCGCGCAATCTTCGGAGCGCGCCGCTCGGCTCAAGAAGGGAGCGACCGTGCGCCACCCTTTGATTGTATCGGTCAGCGGGGAGGGGGGTCAAGGAAGCGCGGGGAAGTGAATAGTGGTTATGAATAGTGATTAGCGAAAGGCAAGAGCGGCGGTAACAAGTGTTTGCCAACCACCAAGCAACTCTCCTGCTGGGTGCTTGTCAAGGGTCACGAAACGGGGTAGGCTCTGGTGCAGGCGTAAGGAGGACAACGACTATGGCCCAGGAAAAGCCGCAATCGTTTGCAAACCATACCCGCATCGTCCCGCCTTACCACATGGTGGCATTCCCGATCCTGGTGATTAACCTGCTCTGGTCCGCCTACCGGGCCGTGCGAAACTTTTCCCCCGATACGGTGGTGAGTCTGTTGCTGGCCTTCGCGCTGGTGATTATTTTCCTGTTTGCGCGCCTGTTTACGCTGACGGTGCAGGACCGGGTCATCCGCCTGGAAATGAGGCTGCGACTGGAAAAGCTCCTCCCGGCGGATTTGCAGCCGCGCATCCCGGAGTTTACCGTCTCCCAACTGGTGGCCCTGCGGTTCGCCAGCGACGAGGAGCTGCCCTCCCTGGCTCGCAGGGTCCTGACGGAGCACATCATCGAACGCAAGGTGATCAAGCAGATGATCCAGAAATGGAACCCCGACCACCTGCGGGCGTAAGCGGAGTGAGGAGATGAGGGAGGGAGTAGCCCCGCCCCATGCGTGCTGAGCGGGTAGCCACGGCACGGTTTTTGTGCCGTGGGTCTTTTCTGTCCCGAAAGGGACATTCCGTGAATGGCCGTAGGTTTCAACCTACGGGGAGCGGAGGGAAAAGGGATTTTCAACCCCGCAAGGGGTTGACTAGAAATTGAAAGATGCTACGAGTACATCCTCAAGGCCGGAATCTGGCGCTCGTTCTTGCCGTTTTGTTTGCGACGGCATTTCCGCCCTCCGCCTTGGCGCAGGACCCGGCGCCGCCGTTCGAATTGACCGACCACACCGGCCAGGTGCAGCGCCTGGAAGACTATCGCGGCAAGATCGTGGTCCTGAATTTCTGGGCCACCTGGTGCGTGCCCTGCGCCCAGGAGATGCCGATCTTCGTGGACGCCCAGAAGCGTTTCGGCTCGAACGGCGTCGTGGTGCTCGCCGCGTCGCTCGACGACGAGCAGACCAAGGCCAACATTCCGGAGTTCATGCGCCGGCGCAAGATGACCTTCCCCGTGCTGCTGGGAGCCACGGCGGAGCACTTGGAACTGTTCGGATTGGATCAGGCGCTGCCCGCCACCGTCTTCTTCAACCGCCAGGGGCAGATCGTCAGCCGCATTCTCGGCGAGGCGAAGAAGGGCCACGTCTTCGACCGCATCGAATGGCTGCTCGGCCTGCGCCGCGGCAAACCCCCGGCGGCGCTGCTCGACAACGTCCCCACGCTGCGGTAAGCAGAATATCCGCAGATTTCGCAGATTGCGTCAGTCAGAGCCGGGAGCGTAAGCGACCGGGGGTTAGCCGTGGCCGAAAAAAGGAACCCCCGCTTGCTTACGCGCGCGGCTCGGATTAGCGCACCGGCACGCGGCGCTTGAGCTCCTCAAACCAATGCAGCACCACGTGGATCTGCGTCGGGGCGGAGGCTTGGGATTCGACGGGCTTCAGCATCAGGAAGCGCTGGCCGTCGGGGCTGATACCGCAGGAGGTATGGCTTACGCCTTGACCGGCCAGCAGGCCTACTTCAGCGCCTCGTTGATCTCGATGTCACGCTTGAGAATTTCGGTCAGAAGC
>CAYWWM010000244.1:0-5189 GCA_964461735.1 uncultured Solibacteraceae bacterium
GGCGCTCCACCAGCCGGTTGATCTCCGCGGCGGGCTTGCCACTCTCGATGGCTGTTTTGGTTTCCTGGATGGCCCGCTCGATTTCCTGCGCGTCGGTCTCGGAAATTTTCTCGCGGTTCTCCGAGAGCAGCTTCTCGACGTTGTAAACCATGGCGTCGGCCTGGTTGCGGGCCTCGACCTGCTCGCGGAAGCGGCGATCTTCTTCGGCGTGCGAGTCGGCTTCCTTCTGCATCCGCTCGACTTCCTCTTTGCTCAAGCCGCTGGAGGCCGTGATGGTGATGTCCTGCTGCTTGCCGGTGCCGAGATCCTTGGCAGTGACGTGCACGATGCCATTGGCGTCAATGTCGAACGTCACGTCAATCTGCGGCAGGCCGCGCGGCGCCGGAGGAATCCCTACCAGTTGGAACTTGCCGAGGGTGCGGTTGTCCCGCGCCATGGAGCGCTCGCCCTGCAGCACGTGAATCTCGACCGAGGTCTGGTTGTCCGCCGCCGTCGAGAACACTTCGCTCTTGCGCGTCGGGATCGTGGTGTTGCGCTGGATCAGAGGAGTCGCCACCCCGCCCAGGGTCTCCAGCCCCAGCGTCAGCGGCGTCACGTCGAGCAGCAACAGATCCTTGACGTCGCCGCTCAATACGCCGGCCTGCACGGCCGCGCCGACCGCCACCACTTCGTCGGGATTGACGCCCCGGTGCGGCTCCCGGCCGAAGATTTCCTTGACGATCTGTTGCACCCGCGGAATACGCGTCGAGCCGCCCACCAGCACGACTTCGTGAATCTCCGCCGCCGTCAGCCCCGCGTCGTGGAGCGCCTGCTTGCAGGGCTGCACCGAGCGTTGGAGCAGGTCCTCGACCAATTGCTCGAACTTGGAGCGGTTCAGCCGCTTGTTCAGGTGCCGAGGCCCGCTTGCGTCCGCCGTGATGAACGGCAGGTTGATCTCCGTCTCCATCACGCTCGAAAGCTCCATCTTGGCCTTTTCCGCCGCGTCCTTGAGCCGCTGCAATGCCATCTTGTCCTTGCCCAGGTCAATCCCTTCCTCTTTCTTGAACTCGTCCACCAGCCAGTTGATGATCTTATGGTCAATGTCGTCGCCGCCCAGATGCGTGTCGCCGTTCGTGGACTTGACTTCCACGACCCCTTCCCCGACCTCCAGAATCGAGATGTCGAAGGTCCCGCCGCCGAAGTCGTAGACCGCGATGGTCTCGTCCTTTTCCTTGTCGAGCCCGTACGCCAGCGCCGCGGCTGTCGGCTCGTTCACGATGCGCAAGACTTCCAGACCCGCAATCTTCCCGGCGTCCTTGGTGGCCTGCCGCTGGCTGTCGTTGAAGTAGGCGGGCGTGGTGATGACCGCCTGCGTGACCGGTTCGCCCAGGTAGTCCTCCGCCGACTGCTTCATCTTCTGCAAGACCATGGCCGAGATTTCCGGCGGAGAGAAAAACTTCTTGCCGCCGTCAATCAGCACCCGCACATCGTCGTTGGGTGCGGCCGCCACCTTGTAGGGCACAATCTTCATCTCTTCACTGACTTCCATGTAGCGCCGGCCCATGAACCGCTTGATCGAATATATGGTATTCTCGGGGTTGGTGATGGCCTGGCGCTTGGCCACTTGCCCCACCAGCCGTTCCCCGCTCTTCGCGAAGGCCACCACGGACGGCGTGGTCCGGGTTCCTTCGGCGTTCGGAATCACAGTCGGTTCCCCGCCTTCCATCACCGCAACCACGGAGTTGGTCGTGCCGAGGTCTATGCCGATTACCTTACCCATTGCGTCGAACCTCCTCTTTCCATCTCAAACTTTCTCTCCGCAGGAGGGCGGAACCCCTGCACCCAAGCTGCTGGTCGCAAGCCTGCGATCCCGGAACATTAGTTCAACAATAATATAATGGTTGAGCTTCTCATTGTCAAGTTTTTCCGGGCCTCTCTCGAGCAGAATTATTTCCAGACTTACCATTTTTTTATCAATAAGATACTGTTATCTTGTGGCCTGTCTGGAATCTTCCTTTGTTTGATTTCCTCGGGCTGCTCGGCTCCGGAGGCAGAAGAATCGCGGGCCATCGTGGTGGCGGCCGCATCCGATCTGGCTAAGCTGGGCCCAGTCCTGCAAGTCTCCTTTCGGCGGCTGCACGGTTATGAAGTCACTTTCACCTTCGGCGCCTCCGGGCAGTTGGCGGAACAGATTCGGCAGGGGGCGCCGTTCGATGTCTACGCGCCAGCGGCTCGCTCGTACTGCGAAGCCGTGCAGCGGGACGGCTTGCTCGAAGGGGAGTGCCAGCCCTTCGCTCTGGGCCATCTGGTGGCGTGGTCCCGCGACACGCCGCTGCGCACGCTTGCCGACTTGGGACAGAATCCAGACCTCCGCATCGCGCTGGCGAATCCGAGTTATGCTCCCTACGGGCTGGCCGCGCAGCAGGCGCTCCAGGCCGCTGGACTCTGGCCAGCGCTCCAGCCGCGCCTGATCTACGCCGACAGCGTGGCCCACGCCTTGCAGATGGCGGTGACCGGCAACGCCGACGTAGCGCTCGTGGCGCGCGCTCTGGTTCAGGAGGAAGGCGGCAACCTCCTGGCGATTGATCCGAGTCTCCACGAGCCGATTGTGCAGGCGGTGGCGGTGCTGCGATCCTCCACCAGGAAAGACGCCGCCCGCGCCTTCGTCGAATACCTAGCCGGCCCGGAGTCGCGGCGGCTTCTCGAAACGCACGGCTTCGGGAGTCCCTGACTTCATTCGCTTTTTGTTCGCAGACAGACCGGGTGCGCTATAATGGCGGGGAAGCGAGAATTGCAGCGGTTTTCTCCGTTTTCTCCGTTCTTGCGTCTTACCGTTTGGAGGGTGAAATGGACCTTTTCCAGGCCTGGCAACAGATTGACTGGTTTCCGCTGCGGCTTTCGCTCCAAGTGGCGGTAATCGCGACGGCGATTTCGCTCGGAGTCGGGATGGCGCTGGCGTATTGGCTGGCGCGGAGGAGCTTCCGCGGGCGCGATGCGCTGGACGCCTTGATCACCTTGCCGATCGTTCTTCCGCCCACGGTGCTCGGCTACTATCTGCTCGTCCTGCTGGGGCGGAGCACGCCGCTGGGACGCGCCTTCGAAGCGGTCTTCGGTTTTCCGCTGGTGTTCACGTGGCAGGCGGCGGTAGTGGCGGCGGCGTTCCACAGCGTGCCGCTCTTGGTGAAGTCGGCGCGCGCGGCGCTCGAAAGCGTGGACCGCAACATGGAGAACGCGGCGCGCACGCTCGGCGCCTCCGAGTGGCGCATCTTCTTTCGCGTCACGCTGCCGCTGGCGCGGCGCTCGATCCTGGCGGCCACGGTGTTCGCCTTCGCGCGCTCGCTGGGCGACTTCGGCGTCACGATCATGATCGCCGGCAACATCCCCGGCCGGACGCAGACCATGGCGGTGGCCATCTATGACGCCGTGCAGTCGGGCAACACGCTCCCGGCGAACGTGATGGTGCTGATCATCTCCGCGATTGCGATCGCGATTCTGTACTGGACGAATCGGCTCGAAAGCGCGCGCGCACTGTGATCCGAGCCGCGCGCGCCTGCCCTGAGCGCAGTCGAAGGGTGAGCAAGCTGCAAAACAGTTCCAGTAAAAAACAGAAGACCGGCCAATCCGCAGATTGCACAGATTGAGAAACTTGGGACATTTCGCTCTATAATCTCTGTGCCTCTGTGTCTCTGTGGTAAATATATGCCCCTGCCACCCGGCACCAAACTCGGTCCCTACGAAGTCCTCGCGCAGCTCGGCGCGGGGGGCATGGGCGAAGTGTATAAGGGCAGGAAGGCAGCCATCGGCACTACAAGCATCCCACCAAGAAGGGGCGTGTCACTGTCGCGGGGCATCCCAGCAAGGACCTCCATCCCAAGACCTTGCAGAGCATTCTGCGACAGGCCGGATTGGAAGGAGACCAGTAGCGTGATGAGATATGCCGTGGTGATCGAGAAAGGCGAGCGCAACTACAGTGCGTATGTGCCGGACCTTCCCGGATGCGTGGCGGCGGCGGACACTCTGAAGGAAACCGAGCAATTGATTCGAGAGGCCATCGAAATTCACATCCGCGGCATGCGGGAAGACGGCATGGAAATTCCGGATCCGACCTCGTTGGCCCGCGAGATTGAGGTGGTCGCTTGAGGTTATGGGCACGCTCTCTATAGAACTAGAGACACACTTGCCGCTTTCAATTTCAGGTCGGCTTTGCGATCCCAACTTCTACAGAATCCCCGCTCCCTCACGGTCGCGGCTCGGATGGTGCTCCTGAACTGGCAAAAGGCAGTGACGACTGGCCAGTGACGAGTGACGAGACAACAGGAAGATAGGAGCCAGGAGCCAGGAGTCAGGAGTCAGAATAAAATCAAAACCCTGTCATCCCGAGGAGCGCAGCGACGAGGGACCTGCACTTCTGTTCCCTGTTCCCTCCTCTCCACTCACTGTCTTCTGCCTCCTGTCTCCTTTTCCTATTATTTCTCCGTGCCTCTGTGACTCTGTGGCTATAATGGAACTGCGGCTCCCTCGGGAGCCGGAATCACTTACAAGGGAGGCGACCATGTCACGGATAGTTTCCATCGTCGCATGCGGCGCGCTGGCCGCAGCGATTCTGGGCGGGCTGGCGCAGGGCCAGCAACAGCAACAGCCACCGTTCGAGACCAAGAAAGTAGACGGCGCCGACAACGTTTACACCTTCCGCTACGGGGGCGGGCAAGCCATGTTCATCGTCACGTCCGCGGGCGTGATCGCGACCGACCCGATCGGCTACGGGCGTCCGCAGGCGCCCACGACCTATCTCGAAGAGATCCGCAAGATCACCAACCAGCCGGTCCGCTACGTGATTTACAGCCACCATCACTTCGACCACATCGCCGGCGGCAAGCCCTTCAAGGACGCCGGGGCCACATTCATCGCGCACCGGCGCGCCAAGGAGCGCCTCACCGTTCTCAAGGATCCGCACACGATCCTTCCCGACGAAACGTTCGATGACAAGAGGACCATTCGGCTCGGCAACACCACGGTCGAGCTCACCTACATGGGCCTCAACCATTCCGACAGCACCATCGTGATGTCGCTGCCGCGCGAGAAGATCATTTATACGGTGGATACGGTGCCCGTTGGCGGGTTCCTGGGACGCGGCATGATTGACTCGTATCCCATGGAGTGGGAAGAGTTCCTGAAGAAGCTGGGGGCGATGGACTGGGAGCGGCTGATCC
>CAYWWM010000245.1:0-5187 GCA_964461735.1 uncultured Solibacteraceae bacterium
ATCGGGATGCTCGCAGAGCCTCTCTAAGATGGGCCGGAATTTCGGCTGGCCGGAGTTGCCCATGGCCACGGCGACGTTGCGGAGCAGGCCGCGATACTTCGCTCGCTTGACCGGGCTGCGGCGGAAGAAGTTTTGGAAGTCGTCTTCGGTCAGGCTGGCCAACCATTCGAGCGGGGGATTGCAGGCGGTAGGTAAATTCGCCTGCGGCTGCGCCTCGTTTCCGCCCGCGTTTCCAGAGTTAGATTTTCTCTGAGCCTCGGTGTCTCCGTGGCTTTCCTGGATTGCCGCCAGCGGACGCGGCTGGAACGCGGGCAACGAAGTCACCGGGGCTTTGCGGTTCCACGGGCAGACGTCCTGGCAGATGTCGCAGCCGAAGACGTGGCGGCCCATGGTGGGGCGGAATTCCTCCGGGATGCTGCCCTTCAGCTCGATCGTGAAGTAGGAAATGCAGCGCGTCGCGTCGAGCACGTACGGCTCGACGATGGCCCCCGTTGGACAGGCGTCCATGCACTTGGTACAGGAGCCGCAAAGGTCCGCAACGGGCTGGTCTGGATCGAGGTCGAGCGTGGTCAAGATTTCGCCGAGCAGGAACCACGAGCCGGCCTGGGGGTGGATCAAACAAGTATTCTTGGCAATCCAGCCGAGGCCGGCGGCCTGTGCCAGCGCGCGCTCGAGCACCGGCCCGGTGTCCACGTAGATCTTAGCCTCAAACGGCGAACCGGCGATACTGCGTAGCTCCTGCAGCAACAGTTCGAGGCGCTCTTGCAAGACAAAGTGGTAGTCCTCGCCCCAGCCGTAGCGCGAAATCCATCCCCGGCTCGGATCAAGGGATTCGATAGAGAGCGGGTGCGGGGTGTTGTAAACCATCCCGGCGCAGATCACCGAACGCGCGCGCGGCAGCAGCCGCTGGATGTCCTCGCGCTCGTGCCGCTCCATGTACTTCATCTCGCCGTGAAAGCCCTCCGCAACCCAGCGGAGATAGCGGCTGCGGTCGGCGTCGGGAAGCGCAGCGGACGCGATGCCGCACAGGTCGAATCCCAGCCGCGCAGCAGCCTCGCAAATCCGGTCCTTAATCGAGAGCGGGACAGGAGCCATGCCGGCAAGAACACCTCCCAAGGATTCTAGTCTAGATTCACAGGCTCCCGCGCGACTTTCCTTCTAAACGCGAAGAACGGGCTTCCGTTGCCATTGGTGATTGCAGTTGACGCCCGACCCTGGACCATCGGGAACGAAAACCGGATGAGGCGCCGGCCAACCCCACCGTGTCAGTTCGTTGAGAAGTGCTGAAACGAGAATCAAACTGGAGTGGTTGCGCCGGAGGACTTCACCGGGTCGGGGCGGCCGGTTGGCCAACCGGTTGGAAAGATGGCGCCGCGGGAGCGGGCCGGGAACCTCGGCGGGCGAGCATCTCCTCGCGGGATACTGCTTTCGCGCCCAGCCTGAGGAGCAAATCCGCCGTGCTCTGGTGTACGCCGTAGAGCCCCTGATTGTTCGCGGTGGGACTGACGCCAGCCGCCATGGTCCAGGGGGTCTCGCCGGTCTTGTCCTGGACGTCCACGTGGGCGCCATTATCCGCCAGGAACTGCACGATCGCGTCGGCTCCCGTGAAGGCAGCGGCGTGCATGGCCGTCTGGCCGTCAGAGTTGACGGCATTGACGTCGGCGCCGGCCTCCACCGCGGCTTTCACCGCTTCGAACGCGTTCCGTTGGTCCTCTTCGTTATCGCGGTTCAATTCCGCGTACGCGCAGGTCCCGGAGCACCCCGCCATGGCGGCCGCCATCAGCGGGGTGGCCTGGTCACCGGCTGCCAAGCGGGAATTCGCGCCGGCCGCCGCCAGAATGCGCATGAGACCCGCATCCCCGGATACCGCCGCCAGAAAGTAGGAAGTGGCGCCGACCATGCGGAATGGGATGCCATCCGGTCCGAGTTTGTAACCTCGGGTAACTTGCGCGTTTGGATTCGCCCCGCGCGCCAGAAGCGCTTTCGCCAAATCCGGTAGATTGGGTGGCCGCACGCGGTAGGAGGGGTCAAATCGGATGCCCAGCAGCATGGCGATTCCCTTTCCCGCCGCGTAGTGCAAAGGAGTCATTCCGAAAGCGTCCGCAATGTTCGGATCGGAGCCTCGCTCCAGGAGGTAAATCGCAAGCTGCTCGTGGCCGCTGGCGCTCGCCACCGACAGGGCAGTGCCGTCTTCCGGGGAAGCATCGTTGATGTTCGCCCCGGCCGCGAGCAGCATCCGCACCGACTCCATGTCGCCTTGCTGCGCTGCGAACAGCAGTGGCGTGAAACCGCCCCTCGGCTCGCGGAAGGGAAGCTGGTCCGCTACGCCGCCGGTGCCATACCGAACGGCGATCTCCAGGCCCGATCTGGTCTTGGAGCGGGCATTTACATTCGCGCCGCGCTCGATCAGCAGCCCCGCAACCGCCGTATGCTTTCCCGCCAGCGCCCACATGAGTGCGGTCTGGCCCCCGCGAGCCTCACTGGCGTTCGGGTCCGCTCCGCGGGCCAGCAGAGCCCGGACAGCCTGCGCGCTGCCCGTGCGAGAGCAGGTCATCAGGACCGTTTCTCCCGTCACCTTGGCGGCGTTCGGGTTCGCCCCGGCTGCCAGGAGCTTCTCCACCATTGCAGCGCTGCGGTTGACGCAGGCCAGGGCAAGCGAAGTGACGCCATAGTCGTTGGCGGCGTCCGGGTTCGCCCCGGCGCGAAGGAGCAAATCCGCCGTCTCGAGATCATCCCGGTGGGCCGCCCAATGCAGCGCCGTGGCGCCGTCCGCGTCAGCCTCGTTCACACCGACCCGCTGGCTCAGCAACGACCGTGCGGCCTCGCGGTCGCCTGCGCGGACCGCTTCCAGGAGACGAAGATCAGCGGCCGCAGCGACGCTGGAGGCGGCAATCAGCCACGCCAGGGACATCCACAGGTTGCGCGGGTTTCGCAAAGCGCCCTCCTCAAGGTCCGTTCCCGTTATCGAAGTCTATCCGACTGAGAGAAGCTCCAGCTTTCCGTTGCTGTCGCCAAACTTTTCGATCTCCAGCCCCATCTTATCGAGCATGGTCAGGAATAGGTTTGTCAGCGGCGTATCTTTGGCGTAGCGCAGGTGGCTGCCGCCCTTGGTCTGTCCGCCGCCGCCCGCCAGCAAGATGGGCAGGTTCTGGAGCAGGTGCCGGTTGCTATCGCTCATCTCGCTGCCGTAGAGGATGAGGATGTGATCGAGCAGCGAGCCGTCGCCGTCCGGAGTCGAACGCAGCTTCCCGAGGAAATAGGCCAACAGCTCGGAGTGATAGCGGTTGATCTTGTGCAGTTTTTCGAGCTTCACGGGATCGCTCTGGTGGTGCGAGATGGGGTGGTGAGCGTCGGGCACGCCGATCTCGGGATAGCTCCGGTTGCTCTGACCTCGGCCCAACATGAAGGTGATGACGCGCGTCATGTCGGTCTGATAGGCCAGCGTCTGCAAATCAAACATCAGCTTGACGTGCGCGTCGAACGAGGCCGGAGCGCCGACGGGCCGGTCGAGCGCTGGCAGCTCGCGGGACGACTGCTCCTCCGCCATCTGAATGCGCCGCTCGACGTCGCGCATGGCCTCGAAATACTGCGTCAGGCGCGCGCGGTCCTGCGGGCCGACCGTGCCCATCAGGCGCGCCACGCCCTCGGTCAGCGAGTCGAGCAGGCTGCGGTCTTTGCGGATGCGCGCCAGGCGCGCAGCCGGCTCCGTGCTGCTGCTGTCGCCGAAGAGGCGCTCGAAGACGGCGCGCGGCTGGCTCTCGATCGGCAGCGGCGTCGTGGCGTTCCGCCAGGAGATGGTGTTCGTGTAAGCGCAGCTCCAGCCTTTCTCGCATTGCCCGACCACGTCATTGGTGTGGAGAGCGAGTTCGAGCGAGGCGAGCTGCGTCTCTTTGGCGAGCTCGCGCGCGGCGATCTGGTCCACGGAGATTCCCGCGATCCCTTCCCGCTTCGGGTGAACTCCCGTCAGCATCACCGCTCCCGCGCGCTCGTGCGGGGCCGATTCGCCTTCGCCCGGCAGCGCGTCGCCAGCGCTGTTGTTCAGGCCGGTCAGCACCAGGAAGCTGTCCCGAAACGGGGACAGCGGCTCGAGCGTTGGACTCAAGGTGTACGACGGGCCATCCGAGGCCGGCGTCCATTTGTCCATATTCATGCCGTTCGGAGAGCTGATGATGGACAGGCGGACGGGCGTCTTTCCGGTTTCCGCCGCCGATGCGAAGGCCGGGGTCATGGCGTCGAGCAGCGGTAAGGCCACGGTCGCCCCCATACCTTTCAGGAACGTGCGGCGCGGGATGCTCTTCTTCGTAATGATCATTGCTCTTTCCTCCTCTTCAGTAGCGGGTAAGGGCACGGTTTTTAACCGTGCCGTACTGGGGCCACCGGCGGCGGTTTTAACCGCTGAGGGCGAAACGACCTCAACATCCCGTTTCACCTCAGGGGCTAAAGCCCCTATCCAAACGGCGCGTTTCTCCGGCATGGCTGAAGCCATGCCCTTACACAAACTCAGACACCCAGTTCTCACTCCCTACTGCGTCTTTCGCATCTGAAACTGCATGCTCTCGGTAATGCTGGAAATCAGTGACGACCAGCGATAATTCGAGGCCGCGGCCTCGCGCATAATCTTGCGGATCGCGGGCGCGTCGGAATACTCGACCCCTCGGCCCAGGGCGTAGGTCAGGAGTCTCTCGGTGACGGTCAGGACAAATTGTTCCGAACGCTTTTCGCGCAGCACCTTCCGCAGGCCGGCCAAACCTTGGAACGGCGTGCCGTCGGGAAGGTTGCCGGACGGGTCAATCGGAGCCTTTGCGTCTATAGTCCGGTAGCGGCCGGTGCCGTCGAAATTCTCGAGCGCGAATCCCAACGGGTCCATCACGCGATGGCAAGCCGCGCAGACCGGATTGGCGCGGTGCTGCTCCATGGCCTGGCGCATGGAGAGCGCCTTGCCGCTCTCGTTGCGCTCCCGCAACGCCGGAACGTTCGCGGGCGGCGGGGGCGGCGGCGTGCCGAGAATGTTTTCGAGCACCCATTTGCCGCGCGTCACCGGGGAGGTGCGGTTGGCATACGACGTCACGGTGAGGACGCTCCCCTGGCCGAGCAGCCCTTTGCGAGTATCGTCGCTCAGCGTGACGCGCCGGAAGTGGCTGCCGTAGACGTTCGGAATCCCGTAGTGCCGCGCCAGCCGCTCGTTGA
>CAYWWM010000246.1:0-5133 GCA_964461735.1 uncultured Solibacteraceae bacterium
GAGCGGACCAATTGCTCTTGTAACTCCAGAATCCGGAAGCCGGCCCGCAAGCGGGATTTCAATTCGCTCGAATCGAAGGGCTTGGTAATATAGTCATCCGCCCCGGCCTCGAATCCCTCCTGGACGTCCTTTTTGTGGTCCTTGGCCGTGAGCAAGATGAGATAGGTATACAAGTCCTGTTCGCGTTTGCGGATCTCGCGGCAGAGGTGGACTCCGTCCATGCCGGGCATCATCCAATCGAGAATGGCCATCCGGGGTGCGTCGGACTGCTGCAGAAGCTTCCAAGCTTCGCGACCTTCCTGGACGGTCACCACGTCGTACCCCCACTTTTTCAGGAACGTCTCCAAAATGAAGCGACTCACTTGATCGTCGTCCGCGATCAGAATCCTCACGCCGGCTGCTCCTTCAGGAATCCAGCTAAAGCTGTTTGCAAGGTCCGCAGCGTCTCCTCCACGGCCGCAAACGCCGCAATGGCCCCGCCTTGGTCCTTCTCCCGCGCCGTTTGTTCGAGCTTCTGCAGGGAGTGGAAGGCGGCGGGGAACGCAAAGTTGCTCACCGAGCCCTTCAGAGAGTGCGCCACGCGCTCGACGGTGTCCCAATGTTCCTGTTCCATGGACTCTCGCAGGATGGCGCATTGGCGGGGGAACTCCTGCAAGAACAGATCTACGATTTCCCGGACCAGTTCCACATCCCCCTCGAACACCTCCAGCATTGCCTTCCAATCCGGCCCCTCTGGATGCGGAGCGGAAGGCTCGTTGGCGCTGTCGGAGGCGGCAGGCGAGCCGGTAAGGCGCTCGACGAGGTCCAGCAGGGCCTTGGCCTGGATGGGCTTGGAGATGTAATCGTCCATCCCCGCGGCCAGGCAGCGCTCCCGGTCGCCCTTCATCACGTGGGCGGTCATGGCCACAATCGGGACACGGGACCGGGTTGCTTTTTCCCGCTCCCGGATGGCGGCCGTGGCCTCAAAGCCGTCCATTTCCGGCATCTGGACATCCATCAGGACCAGGTCAAAACCATCCGCGGGCGCCCGCTCCAACGCCAGCAATGCCTCCCGTCCGTTGCCGGCGACCACCACCCGATGTCCATGCTTGGTGAGCAGCCGGAGCGCGACGGTCTGATTCACGGCATTGTCCTCCACCAGGAGAATCCGGACTCCACGCCGCCGCTCGTTGATGGAACGGTGAGTGGACGTCCGCAGCGGGCTTGGCTCGGCAGCACGGCTGCCCAGGGCGGTCAGCATGGCTTCCAGGAGTTCTGTCCGGCGGATGGGTTTGATCAGGTAGGCCGCCACGCCGAGCTTCTTGCAGCGCGCAATGTCTCCGGGCCGCGTGGCCGAGGTCAGCATCATGACCGTCGCGCCGCTCAAGTTGGAGTTTTGTTTGACTCGCTGGGCCACTTCGAAACCGTCCATCCCCGGCATGTGCACATCCAGAAGAATTAAGGCATAGGGTTTTCCCGAAGCCTGCGCTTTGTACAAGGTATCGAGTGCCAGCAGCCCGCTGTCCACGCAGAACGGACGCATGCCCCACTTGGTCAGGATTTCTTCCAGGATGCGGGAATTGGTTGCATTGTCATCCACCACCAGGACGGGCAAGTCAATGAGATTGACCGATTCCCGTTCTTTGCCGGGAGTCTGCGGAGTTGTCTCCTGACGCAGCTCGAAGCGCGCCGTGAAATGAAAGGTGCTTCCCCGGCCGATCTTGCTTTCCGCCCACAGGCGTCCTCCCATCAACTCCACCAGGCGAGACGCAATCGCCAGCCCCAACCCCGTGCCTCCGAATTGTCGCGTGGTTGAAGTGTCTGCCTGAGCGAAGGCTTCGAAGATAATCTCCAGTTTGTCGGCTCGAATTCCCACTCCCGTGTCGCGGACGGAAAAGTGCAAGCTTGTCTCGCGTTCCGTTTTCGATTCGGAGACTACATCCACGATCACTTCGCCTTGGGCGGTGAATTTGATCCCGTTTCCGACCAGGTTGGTCAGGACCTGCCGCAAACGGTCAGGGTCGCCCACCAGTTCGTTGGGGGTCTCGGGAGCGATGCGGCAAGCCAGCTCCAAACCCTTCTCATCCGCGCGAACGGCCAGCATCTTCATGGTCTCTTCCACGGCCTCGCGCAGAGAGAAGGGAATCCGGTCCATCTCCAGCTTGCCGGCTTCAATCTTGGAGAAGTCGAGGATGTCGTTGATGACGTTGAGCAGCGAATCGGTGGCGCTCTTGACGGTGGTCAGATACTCCGTCTGCTCCCGGGTCAGCTCGGTATCGAGCGCCAGGTCCGTCATGCCCACGATGGCATTCATGGGAGTGCGGATTTCATGGCTCATGTTGGCCAGGAACTCGCTTTTGGCCTGGCTGGCGGCTTCGGCTTCCTTTCGGAGCCTGCGAGCTTCTTCCCGACTCTGAATGTTTTCGCTGATATCCACCATGACCCCCAGCAGTTGCTTCTTTCCCTGCTCCATCGCTACCGTCCGGACGGAGGTCCGCAGCCAAACGACCTTTCCGTCGGCGGCAGTCATCCTATGCTCGAAGGACTGCGGCGTGTCCTTTTCGACGGCCTGCCGGCAGCACGATTCGACCAGCGTGCGATCCTCCGGGTGAATGCAATCGAACCAGAACGTGGGTTGGCTGGCCCAGCGATCGAGCGGATGGCCCAGCAGTGACTCGGCTTCCTTGCTGACAAAGCGGAACTTGCCCGTGGCGATGTCTCTTTCCCACAATACCGCCTGAGCGGATTCCACCAGTTGCCGGTAGCGCTGCTCGCTCGCTTCCAGTTGGAGCGCCTGCGAGGACATGCGCCGGTCTACCAACGAGGTGACCAGAGAAAGTCCGAGCACCATGATGGTCACGATGGTAATACCCGTGATACCGAGCGCTGAAATGCTCACGGCGTGCGCCAGGTCGGGCGCCACGGAGGACGGTGTAAAGACGACGGCGGCCATGCCGGTGTAATGCATCACGGGGATGGCCAACCCCATTACGACCGCGCTGCCAAACTTCTGCCAGCCGATTGTTCCTCGTTCCTCCCGAAAATGGAATGCCAGCAGGAGCGCCACGAGAGCAATCCCCATGGCGAGAATGACCGAGACCGTCACGATGCCGGAAGACCACCGCATCATCGCCGCCAGCCGCATAGCCGCCATGCCGGTGTAGTGCATGGTGGCGATGCCGCCCCCCATGGCGATGCTCCCGACCACCACCCGAAACAGTCCCATTTCGTTCCGGCTCACGACAAACAAGGCTACTGCGGAAGCGAAAACCGCAGCCAGCAGCGAGAGCAAGACGGTGGGCCAGTCATAGAACACCGGGATCGGCAGTTGGAAGGCCAGCATCCCGATGTAGTGCATAGACCAAATGCCGGTTCCCATCGCAATGGCGCCTCCGATCAGCCAAGCGAGGCGGGCCGACCCGCGCGTCGCCGTCACCCGGCCCGCCAGATCGAGCGCGGAATAGGAGGCGAGCACTGCGATCAGCACAGAGAGCGCCACCAACTGATAATCGTATGAGCTGACCAGAGCCATGTCGGAAAGAGTCATTTCGCTCGCCCCCCCTCCTTAGTTGCCAGTTTGGACACCTCGCTATCTACTTATCGGCGATGGAGTCAACAGACTTGATACACAACCACATATCTTTCTCTAATCAGATAAATCTGCGTGCGAGGGGATGTGTGCCCATCCGGGGTAAGCGATTCTAGCTCCGGGCTGTGTCTCGACTCCGATCCTCGTCGCTGCCTGGCGCCATCCAACTAGCTCAGAGTCCGCTTCTTTGGTTGACATGCGCGGCACTATTTGGTATAAGTATAGTGTTATCAAGGAGCTAGAAGCTCACAAGCCGCTGGGGCCGGGAATTTCCATTGACACTCGATCTCACCGCCGAGCAAGGGCAGGTTCGTCACACGGTGCGGGAGTTCGCCGCGAGCGAAATCGCTCCCTACGTCAAGGAGTGGGACAGGAGCGCAACCTTTCCCGTCGCCGTCATTCCTCGGCTGAGCGAACTGGGCCTGATGGGGATCATCTTCCCGGAAAAGTACAGCGGCGGCGGCATGGGGTATGTCGAGTATGCGACGGCTATCGAGGAGCTGGCGCGCGTGGACGGCTCTGTAGCTCTGATCGTGGCGGCCCACACGTCGCTTTGCACCAATCACATTTTCCTGCACGGGAACGATGAACAACGCCAGAAGTATCTGCCCGGCCTTGCCTCAGGAAAAAGGCTCGGTTGTTGGAGCCTGACCGAAGCCGAAGCCGGCTCCGACGCCGGCGGCACGCGCACCATGGCCGAGCGCACGGAATCCGGCTGGGTGTTGAACGGCATCAAGACCTTCACCACCAACGGCAGCTACGCCGACGTCTGCGTCGCCATGGCGGTCACCACTCCCGACCGCGGGCATCATGGCATCTCAGCGTTCGTCATCGAGAAAGGCGCCCCCGGCTTTCGCCCCGGGCACCGCGAGAGCAAGCTCGGCATGTGCGCCAGCGACACGGCGGAAGTCATCTTCGAGGATTGCAAGCTTCCGCCGGAAGGTCTGCTCGGCCAGGAAGGCCACGGCTTCATTGACAGCCTGAAAGTGCTCGACGGAGGCCGCATCTCGATCGCCGCGCTCGCCGTCGGCATCGCCCAGGGAGCGTTCGACGCCGCGCTCACGTACTCACAGCAGCGGCGCCAGTTCGGAAAGCAAATCTCGGAGTTTCAGGGAATCCGCTGGAAGCTCGCCGACATGGCCACCGAGATCGAAGCGTCGCGGCTCCTCACCTACCAGGCCGCAAGGCTCAAGGACCAGGGTCACGCCGCAACGCGCGAAGCCTCGATGGCCAAGCTCTTCGCGTCCGAAACCGCCGTGCGCGTAAGCGGCGAAGCCTTGCAGATACACGGCGGCTATGGCTTCCTCAAGGATTATCCGGTCGAGAAATTTTACCGCGATGCCCGGCTCTGCACCATCGGCGAAGGAACCAGCGAAATCCAGCGCCTCGTCATCTCCCGGCAACTGCTCGACAGCCATGAGTGAGTCCGGGGCGTGTTAGAATGGGCACCATGAGAGCAGTCGCCTCCAAGATGAACTACGACAGGTATTGCCTCCTGCCGGATGACGGATACCAGTACGAGGTGTTTGACGGAGAACTGGTCATGACGCCTGCGCCCACGCCCA
>CAYWWM010000247.1:0-5107 GCA_964461735.1 uncultured Solibacteraceae bacterium
GCCGCGCAGGTGATCGTCTATGCCGGGGCCATCATGGTGCGGTTCGTGCTCGCGATCATGCTGCTCAACGCCGGCGAAGAGGAGAGCACCGAGCGCAGCCGGTTTGCCAAATATTTAGGCCTGCCACTACTGTTTTTGTTGGTGTTTGCTGTGGCGGCAGTGATTCTCCAGGAATTCCCGCGCGACGCCGCGGTGCGCTTCGGCGACTTTCCGGCCCGCACCACCGACATCGGCCGGCGGCTGTTCGTGCAATTCCTGCTGCCCTTCGAGGTGGTCTCGATCGTCATCCTGGTGGCGATCATCGGAGCGATGGTGCTGGCGCAGAAAGAGGTGTCCGGTGTCAGGGATTAGGTGTTAGGGAGCAAGAACAAGCGCGGCTTTGCGCAGAAGCTCCGTAGAAAATCGCCTTTCCCCTGACACCTGGCACCTAGCACCTGACACCTTTGGAGAAATCATGGTTCCGCTTGCGTATTACCTGATTTTGTCGGCGATCCTGTTCACGCTGGGCGCGGCGGGATTCCTGTTCAAGCGCAACATCGTGACCATCTTCATGTCCGTCGAGTTGATGCTGAACGCCGTCAACCTGACGTTCGTGGCGCTGTCCTATCACCTGCGGCAACTGGACGGTCAAATCATCGTCTTCTTCGTAATGGTCATCGCGGCGGCGGAGGCGGCCGTGGGACTCGCTATCGTGATCGCGGTCTTCCGCAACCGCGAATCGCTCAACGTGGACCGGATTGACTTGATGAAGCTCTGACTGCGAGCAGGCCTGTCCTATGAGTCTCTGTGAAAGGGTTGCTTTTTCGTCAGGGCACGGCTTCAGCCGTGCCGCAAGCAACGCAGAATCCGAGGGGCTTCAGCCCCTGAGGTTCGTCGTTTCCGATTACCGCTCAGACTCTCATTGCTCGCAAGGAAAGACCTCAGCGGCTAAAGCCATGCTGGTTTGGCATGGGTTTACGGCGCGACTGAATGAAGTCGTGCCCTTACGAAAACAGTTTCCACTCATGTCCTGTCTCGGATGGCAGGCAGTTTAAGGAAACGCAGCAAACGCAATGGAACAGAATCTCCCACTGTGGCTGATTCCGCTGCTTCCCCTGGCGGGAGCGGCGTGGAACGGCCTGTGCGGCAAGCGCTACCCGGAGCGCGCGGTCGGCGCGATCGCGGTGGGCGCCGTAGCGTTGTCGTTTCTGGTGACGCTCGTGAGCGTGCTGACTCTCGGAGACGTCCCGCGCCTCGAAACCGCCGGGGCCTGGATCGCCGCGGCGGAGCTTGAAATCCCGTTCAACTTCTACCTCGACCCGCTCTCGGCGGTGATGGCGCTGGTGGTCACGGGCGTGGGGCTGTTGATTCACATCTATGCCGCCGGGTACATGACGAGCGAAGGCGGCTACTACCGTTTCTTCGGGTACATGAATCTGTTTTTGTTTTTCATGCTGACGCTGGTGCTGGCGGGAAACTACCTGCTGCTGTTCGTCGGCTGGGAAGGCGTCGGACTGTGTTCCTACCTGCTAATCGGATTTTACTTCCGCAAAAACGACGCCGCCGACGCCGGCAAGAAGGCGTTTCTGGTGACCCGCATCGGCGACTTCGGATTTCTGATTGCCCTGCTGCTGGTTTATTGGACTTTTGGTTCGCTGAACTTTGCGCAGGTGCTCCCGGCGGCAGCCGGCTTCGCCGTGGAGTCCGGCGCGGCGGGGCCGCTGACGGTGATCTGCCTGCTGCTGCTGATGGGCGCGGCCGGCAAGTCGGCGCAGGTGCCGCTCTACGTCTGGCTGCCCGACGCCATGCTCGGCCCCACGCCGGTGAGCGCGCTGATCCACGCCGCGACCATGGTCACGGCCGGCGTCTACATCATCGCGCGCTCGGCGCCGCTCTACGTCCACGCCCCCGACGCGCTGTTCGTCGTGGCGCTGGTGGGCGGCGTAACCGCGCTCTACGCGGCGACCATCGGCGTCGTGCAGAACGACATCAAGCGCATCCTCGCCTACTCGACGATCAGCCAGATCGGCTACATGGTGATGGCCTGCGGCGTGGCGGCGTTCAGCGCGGCGATTTTTCATCTCGTGACGCACGCGTTCTTCAAGGCGCTGCTCTTCCTGGGCGCGGGCAGCGTCATCCACGCGATGCACGGCGAGCAGGACATCCGCAACATGGGCGGGCTCAAGCAGCATCTGCCGCGAACCTACTGGACCTTCCTCGCCGCGTGCCTGGCGCTGGCCGCGCTCCCTCCCTTCGCCGGGTTTTTCAGCAAAGACCTGATCTTGTGGGAAGCCTACGCGAGTCCCTATGGCGGAGTCTGGCTCTGGCTGCTCGGTATCGTGACGGCGGGGATCAGCTCGTTCTACATCTTCCGATTGTTCTTCCTGACGTTTCACGGAGTCCCGAAGGAGGCTGATTCCTTGCACGGCGCGCAGCATCACCCGCACGAATCTCCGCCGATCATGACCTGGCCGCTGATCGCACTGGCCGCGCTTTCGGTGGGGGGAGGGTGGATGGGCAGCAGCTTCTTGTTCGGCGAGAGCGATCCCCAGAGCAGTCCATGGTCACGCTTTATCGCTCCCGCCTTCGCGCTGGCGGCCATCCCCGGCGCAGAGGCGGCGGCTTACTCGAAGGACACCGAGCATCTCTTCATGGTCCTCTCCGTGATCGTCTCGCTGGCGGGCATCGGGATCGCTTACCTGTTCTACCAAGTGAGGCCCGCGCTGGCCGACGATTTCCAACAGCGCTTCCGCAAGCTGCATGAGGTTGTGCTGAACAAGTATTACGTGGACGAGGGGTATCGCTTCGTGGTGGTGCGCCCGACAGTCTGGCTCTCCACCGAATTTTTCTGGAAGGCCATGGACGTGATCGCCATTGACGGTAGCATCCAGCGCGCGGCGCTCCAGACCAGCCGCTTGGGGGGCGCCCTGCGCCGGATGCAGTCGGGCAACGTCCGCTCCTACGCCGGATGGGTGATGCTCGGCGCCATCCTGCTGCTCGGTTTCCTGGTGAGTTGGGTCGCATGAGCGCAGTGCTCAATCTCGTTTTGTTCTTGCCGGCCGCGGGAGCGCTGCTGATTCTTTTGCTGCCGCGCCGACGGCCCGAGCTGATCCGCGCCGCCGCGCTGGCTGTCTCGCTCGTCACGCTCGTGCTCTCGCTGCCGCTGGCCTGGGCGTATGATTCGAGCGAATCGGCGCGCACCATGCAGTTCGTTACCGACGCGCTTTGGATGGCATCCCCCGCCATCCGCTACCATGTCGGCGTGGACGGCATCAGCCTGTTCCTGGTTCTGCTGACCACGTTCCTGACGGTTCTTTCCGTGCTGATCTCCTGGCGCTCGGTCCAGGAGCACGTCAAGGAGTTTTTCTTCTTCCTGCTGCTGCTCGAGACGGGAACCATCGGCGTCTTCGTCTCCGTGGACCTGTTTCTGTTCTACGTGTTCTGGGAAGTGACGCTGGTGCCGATGTATTTCCTGATCGGCATCTGGGGGCACGAGCGGCGCGTGTATGCGGCGCTCAAATTTTTCCTGTTCACCGTGGTCGGATCGCTGCTGATGCTGGTGGCGATCATCTGGCTCTACGGCGCGTTCGGGACGTTCGATTCCGAGCGCATCTTCGCGATGCTCGACACGGGCGCGCGGAGCCTCACGTTCCTGGAGCAGTTCCTGCTGTTCCTGGCGTTCTTCGCGGCCTTCGCCATCAAAGTGCCGCTGTTCCCGTTCCACACCTGGCTGCCGGACGCGCATGTCGAAGCACCCACGGCCGGTTCCGTGATGCTGGCCGGCGTGCTGCTCAAGATGGGCGCCTACGGCCTGCTGCGGTTCTGCCTGCCGATGTTCCCTCGCGCCGCGCACGCCCTCGCCACGCCGATCATCGCGCTGGCGCTGATCGGCATCATCTACGGATCGCTGGTGGCGATGGTGCAGCCGGATTTGAAGAAGCTGATCGCCTACTCGTCGGTGGCGCACCTGGGCTTCGTAGTGCTCGGGATTTTTTCCTTCCACCCGATCGCGGTCGAGGGCGCGGTCTATCAGATGCTCAATCACGGCGTCTCGACCGGGGCGCTGTTCCTGCTGGTGGGGGTGATCTACGACCGCCTCCACAGCCGCGAGATCCGTGACATGGGCGGCCTGGCGACGCCGGCGCCGGCGCTGGCGACCTTGTTCCTGATTACGACGCTCTCGTCCATCGGCCTGCCGCTGCTCAACAACTTCGTGGGAGAGTTTTTGATCCTGCTCGGTGTGCTCCAGCAACGGACACTCTACGCGGTGCTGGCGGCGACGGGCGTGGTCCTCTCGGCGGCCTACATGCTCTGGATGTATCAGCGTGTTTTCCTGGGTGAGGTCTCGGGGAAGAATCATGCGTTCCCTGACCTCAACGCCCGCGAGCGCGGCATTCTGCTGGCGGCCGCGGCGTTGATGATCGTCATGGGAGTGCGCTCTCCGTTTTTCCTGCGGAAGATGGATGCTTCCACGGCGACGCTCCTCGACCGTGCCGGCCTGCGCGAGACGCGTGTCGAGCTGGCGGAGCCTTCAGACGGCGTCCTCCAAACGCGAATAGAAACCCCGCGGATACGGGAGCGCGCCGCGAGACAGTAACTGCGAACGAACTATGCCCTGGGCTGAATTCATTACTGTTCTCCCGGAGGCCATCCTGACCGTGGCGGCCACGGCGGTGATGTTGCTGGCCGCCTTTCTCCAAAAGGCAAGAGAGAAGTGGTGTGCCGCCGTCGCTCTCATCGGATTGCTGGCGGCGATGTGTTCGCTTGCCGTGCAGTGGCCCCCGCGGGCGCCGGCCTTCCAGGACATGATCCGCGTGGACCCGTTCAGCATTTTCTTTCACCTGCTGTTTCTCTGGATCGGCATCTTTATTGTGCTGAGTTCCTCGTCCTACCTCCGGCGGGAACGCCTGGCCGCCGGCGAGTTCTATGCGCTCCTGCTGTTTGCCACGGCGGGCATGGGATTGATGGTTTCGGCGAACGATCTGATCCTGGGCTTCATCGGCCTTGAAATTTCCTCCCTGGCGAGTTACGTTCTGGTGGGCTTCCGGCGCAGCGTCTCGACCAGCAGCGAATCGGCGCTCAAGTATTTCCTGCTCGGGTCGTTTGCGACCGCTTTCCTGCTGTACGG
>CAYWWM010000248.1:0-5078 GCA_964461735.1 uncultured Solibacteraceae bacterium
CTAGCTAGCTCGCCCTTCCGTTCCATTTGCCGTCGCGAGCGGCTCTTGACCTGGATTATTCACGAACCTCAGAGACCGCGCCATCTACTGCATTCGCCCCGAAGGGGCTACAGAGGAAAGCCGGGCGGGGGCGTTGCCCCCGGCTTTCCTGTCTATCCCCTGCGGGGATTGATCCAGAAGGAATCCGGCTCTTGGAGGACAATCTTCCTCCTTCATAAATAATCCAAGTTGAAAGGCGTCTCCGTGAGAGGTATCCTTTCAGGGTGCAGCCGACTCGGTGACGATCCGGCTGCTTTCACCCGCTCACATTGGAGGACCCTGTGGATCGCAAGCGCAAGAATTTCTCTGTGGCCTCCGAAACGACATATAGATGTCGTTTCGCTTCGTGGCTATTCTTGGGTTGGACATGCATTCTGGCCGTGCTGTTGCCGGCTCCGCCGGCGCTGGCAACCCACGAGCCGGCCACGGAAAAGCAGGCCGCGTTTCAGTTGGTCCTGGAACGCTGTTACCTCTGCCATTATCTCGACCGCGCGGATTTCAAATTCGCCCCCAGCCTGAAGGGCATTTACGCGCGCGAGGGCCGGGCGCTCTCGAACGGCAAGCCCATCAATGACCAGACGCTGACCGAGATCATTTCCGAAGGCACTCCCAACATGCCCGGGTTCAAGTACGCGCTCAACCCGCAGCAGATGCAGTTGATCTTGAAGTTCCTGAAAGAAGGCTGGGCCTCGGAAGTGCCCATGCTTCGCAACGCCCGGTGACAGAGCCCGCAGCGTGAGCGACGGGACAATGCTTGGGGGAGGAAAGGAAGCGGAATCAGAGCCCGGAGCATGCGCGACGGGGCAATGCTGGGGGAGGAGAAGATGCAGAGCAAGCATGGGATCGGAGCGCTCGCACTGGCCCTGGGACTGGCAGCCTTAACTAGCAGCGCCGTGGCGCAGCAGCGCCCGGCGGCGATTCAGGGAAAAGTCACGGCCAACGGCAGCCCGCTCGAAGGCGCTTATGTCGGCGCGCATGCCGCCGGAAAAACCTTCACCAAATACGTCCTGACTGACCGCAACGGGAACTTCTCGTTTCGCGGGCTGGCGGCGGGCAGCTACGGAGTGTTTACGCAGATTCCCGGTTTCCGCGCGGCGCAACGGAACGGGGTCTTGGTGCAGGCCGGAAACGCGGCCGTGGCGGATTTCGCGGTTGAGCCGGAGACCGATTTCCTGAAGCTCGTGGAGCAAGCCAGCAACGCCGAACTGCTCGGAAGTTTTCCGCTGACCCCTGCCCAGAAGTACGCCGTTGATTATCGCTGCAGCGACTGTCACGGGGAATACTACCTGGCCAAGAGCCGCTTCTCTCAGCGGGATTGGGAAATGATCATTCGCCATATGGACGACGTGCGGAAGATCACGCCGGCGGGGGACATCTCCAAGCCTCCCGATTCGCCGAACGCCAACCATCACCGGCGCCCGCCGCGGAGCGAACACGACGGCCGCAGCGCGCGCCAGAAAGCCGCCCAGCCCCAGGCAGAGGGAGCCGAGGATCAGGACATCGTCCGGTACATGGCCCAGATTCGTGGGCCGAACAGCCCGGATTTCCCCATCAAGTTCTCCCCTCGCGCCACGGGAGACCGCACCCGCGCGGTGATCACGGAGTATCAGATTCCCCGAGTCGGGGCGACCGTCCGGTCCGTGCGCGTGGATCCGCGCGGAGGCTACGTGTGGTACCCGGACTGGCGGGCGAACCTCATCGGCAGAATCGAGATTGCGACGGGAACGGTCAAGGAATACGCGATCCCCGTGCGTGAAGACCCGTCCCCTGCGGGCATGCCGGACTTCAAGCCGGGCATGGGCAACGTGGCGACTTGGGACCCCTTGGGGAAAGGCGTTCTCTGGATCGGACAGATGTGGTCGGGACGCTCGGTGCGCTTCGACACGGTGAACGAGCGCGTCACCGGAGTCTGGGCCCCTCCCGAGGAACGCAGCGCCGGCTCCGCTCCGCGCGGAGGAGGCATTGCGGCCTGCCTCAACGCGGACGGTACCGTGACCTACCGGATGAGCGACTGGACGCTCGACCTCGAAACCGGACGGTTCACTGCCATCGCGCCGGGCAGCCGCGCCCGCTGTCAGCAGAACCCGCTCGAAGTCAACCACTGGGACGGCGGATGGAGTCCCGGCGGTGGACCCCGCAGCGTCAGTTACACCGACCCTGCCACGGGCATGACGAAGGAGTTTTCCGTCACTTCGGTAAGCCCGTGGGCCAGGCCGTATAACGCCATCGGCGATCCCAAAACGAAGATCGGTTGGGCCGTCCCCGATGTGATTGACCACATGATCAAGGTGGATGCCGCGACCGGCCAGTTGACGGCGTGGCCGTTGCCGAGCCACGGCCAGGAAATCCGCAACATTGACATCGAACTCGCGGTCAACCCGCCGGCGATCTGGTTCATCAACCAGCGCCTGGGGCGCGTGATTCGCTTCCAGGAATACGAGCAGTAAGAGAAAGCGGAGGAGGCAGAGGATGCAGAGGAAGCATGCAATCGGAGCGCTCGCGGTGGCCCTGGGATTGGCAGCCTGGACCAGCAGCGCCGTGGCGCAGCGCCCGGCCTCGATGCAGGGAAAAGTCACGGCCAACGGCAGCCCGCTCGAAGGCGCTTACGTGGCGGCGCATGCCGCCGGAAAAGTCGTTACGACCTACGTCATGACGGACCGCAGCGGCCAGTTCACGTTCCGCGGCCTGGAGCCCGGCAATTACGCGATCTTCACCCGCGTTCCCGGATTCCGCGTCGTCCGGAAGGACGGCGTGGCGGTGCAGGCCGGAAGAGCGGCCACGGCGGACTTCGAGGTCCCGCCGGAGTCGGATTTCCACGCGCTCATCGAGCAGGCCAGCAACTCCGAATTGCAGGATAGTTTTCCGCTGAGCGATGCCGAGCGCGGGGCGCTCGATCATCGCTGCGCCGATTGCCACGGCGCCTACTACATCGCCAAGAGCCGCTTCACGCACAAAGACTGGGAGCTGGTCGTGGCCGGCATGGACGATCAAAAGCGGACCACCCCGGCGGGAGATATTTCGCCGCCCACGCGCATGTCGCGTCCCAGCGCGCGCCACGCCGGCGCGGAAGAAGGACTGATTTCGGATGAGAACATCGCCAACATCCTGGCGAAGTTCCGCAGTCCCGACAGCCCCGACTTCCCCGTCCGTTTCCGGCCGCGCGTCACCGGGCAGTTGACGCGCGCCGTCGTCACCGAGTACCAGATTCCCCGCGTGGGCGCCACTACGCGGGCCGTGCTGGTGGACCCCAATACGGGCTACGTCTGGTACACCGACTGGCGCTCGAATATCATCGGCCGCGTTGACCCCCAGCGCGGCGAGATCAAGGAATATCCCATTCCCGCGGGCAAGCCGGACCGTCCGCCGGGGCTTCAGTATCTGCGCTGGGACCCGCAGGGATACCTCCTCGCCGGGCAGATCTGGACGGGAGCCGGCTTGCGCTTCGACGTGAAGAACGAACGCGTCGTCAACGTCTGGCAGACGCCGCTCGAATGGGCACGCACCGGCAATCTCGACGTCTGCCGGTCGAACGGCAAGCTGCTCTACCGCATTGGGGACGGATTGGCGCGCCAGCTTTCCTGGCTGATTGATCCGGACACCGGCGCTTTGACGGAGCTCCGGCGCGGCGCAGGCCCGGAAGCCGATTGCGACGGCGGCAGAAGCTACAACGGGTGGGACGCCGGATTCAGTCCGGGGGGCGGCAAGCGGACGATCACCTACCTCGACCCCGCCACGCGCCAGACGCGGGAATTCGAGATGCCCTCGCGGTGGTCGCGCCCGTATAACGCCGTCGGCGACCCGCACGGCAACGCCGGCTGGTCCGCCCCGGACGTCACCGACCTCATGGTGAAGGCGGACTTGAAGACCGGAGCGATGACCGAATGGCCCCTGCCGAGCCGCGGCAAAGAGGTCCGCAACATAGACATTGATATGTCCACGAATCCGCCTTCGATCTGGTTCCCCAACCAGCGCCTGGGACGGGTCGTTCGCTTTCAGGAGTACGTCGAGTAAGCGCGTGCGTTAGCAGCGACGAAGAATCCGCCAGTGGTTAAGTTGCATGACGGCGGGTTCTTCGTTTCTTGCTCCGCTCGCTCTGTAACATACGCGCCACTGCAATTGTTGTTTCCCCGCGAGTTCCGTTTGTAAGCGCATCCTTCCCCGGTTATCCTATAAGAGGACGCAGGAACCACTTCGGGGCGAGGTGCGGGCTTTGAGACGCTGGGTGCGAATTGCGGCGGGCATGACGATGGTGACCGCCGGGCTGGTCGGCCTGGCTCTGCCGATTCTTCCCGGATGGGTCTGGTTGATTCCCGGCCTGATGCTGCTCGCCCGTGAATTCACCTGGGCGAAGCGAGTCCTCGAGTGGCTGAAAGCCCGCCTGCCGCAGAAAACGGCTCACGATTGAGTGACGAGCCGGTTCGCTTTCTTGCTATACCGCTTTCAGGGTTGGTGTAGAGTGCCTGATATGAGGACGTCAGGGCACGACTTCAGTCGTGCCGACCGAGTCCGGCTAACGGAGCGCTTCAGCGCCTGAGGTAAGTCTTTCCGTCAGCGTCGCAAAGACCAACCTCAGCGGCTGAAGCCGCGTTCGAGAGCTACGATTTACGGCATCCCGGCTAGCCGGGATGCCCTGACGACTTCCCATCGCTATATACCAACGATGAAAATGCTCTATTCGAGCCATCCCAAAACAATCTGATAGTAATTGTAAAGAAACAGAAGTAGAAGCGCGGCCGCCGTGAGGCGGTAGACCAGCGGCCTGCGGCTGCCGGAGTCGCTTTCCGATTCCAGGAAGCGCGTGTGGTCGGCGCAGAACTCGGTACCTTCCACCGTCTCGAAGGGACACTGCCGCCCGGACTGGTCGAGTTGCATGCAGCGCAATGGATTTCTTGGCATCGCTTGCGGTGATTTCTCTACGGGCGCACGCAGCGCAGCCCCTTATTATAGGCGAGAAATCGCGTTTAGAGCATCTTTACAGTTGGTGTCACTGCTGTCCGGGGAAAATTTTGTTGAGAGCAGATACGTCTTGTTTCAGCAGT
>CAYWWM010000249.1:0-5072 GCA_964461735.1 uncultured Solibacteraceae bacterium
GCGCTGGTGCTGACTTGGATGACTAAATCCGGAAGACCATCGCCGTTGACATCCTGGACAGAAACCCGCGGCGTGCCGTTTCCCCTGAGTGCTGCCGCTGCGCCTGACAAGGTCACCGTCGTGGGATCGACAGTCCTAGCGTCGAAAGTGGGAGTGCTCAAGATGGCCACCGGTATCACTCCTCCGGAACTCAGGTTGATCGGAACCGGCGGTGTCGAAGGCGGCTTGATCGCAATTTGCACTACCAATCCTGGGCCAAATACTTCCGCACTGGCCAGATTTTTTAAAAAATCATTTCCGCCTGCGACCAAGACTTTCCCATTGGGCAGCAGGGTTGCAGTGTGGAAATAGCGTGGACTAATCATGGGCACGATTGGGGTAAAAGTTCCGGTACCGGGATTGTGAAGTTCCGCGCCGGCCGTAATGGTTGTAAAGGCACAGCAGCTCGAGGCCGCGACAGCACTGTCAACGCCTCCCGCGACCAGAATATTGCCATCGGAGAGCGAGGTTGCTGTGTGCCAGAACCGGCTATCGCTCATCGATCCGACGGGAGCGAAGCTACCCGTAGCTGGATCATAAACCTCTGCACTGGCCAGCGTGGTAAAAGCAAAGAGATCTCCGCCGCAGCAGAGGTTCACGTTGGCTCCGCCCGCGATTAACGCTTTACCGCTAGGCAACAGCGTTGCGGAATGGCCGATCCGAGCAGTACTCATTGAGCCGGTAAGGCTGAAGATGCCGGTCGATGGGTCGTAAAGTTCCGCACTGCCATCTGGATTCACACCGGGTATGCCGGAAAATCCGCCCGCTATCAAGGCTTTGCCGGATGGCAAGAGGGTTGCCGTGTGGTAGGCCCGGCCGATGCTCATCGAACCTGTTGCGCTGAAGGTGCCGCTTGAAGGGTCATAAACTTCAGCGCTGGGCAGACCGAAGCTGCCAGCAATGCCACCCGCAAATAAGACCTTTCCGTTGGGGAGCAGAGTCGCCACCCTCCGAGCTAGGTTGGCGATCATCGAACCAGTGGCTGTGAAAGTGCCGGTTGTCGGGTCATAAAGCTCAGCGCTGGGCTCGGTGAATGAACCTCCCGCGATCAAGACCTTGCCGGAAGGCAGCAAGGTTGCCGTGTGGTAGCACCGGACGGCATTCAGGGAGCCTGTGGCGCTGAACGTTTCGGTTGCTGGGTCATAAACCTCAGCAGTGGCCGGAAAAGACTGACCGTCTGTTCCGCCAGCGACCAAGACCTTTCCGTTGGGTAGCAGCGTTGCTGTGTGACAAAAGCGCCCAGTGCTCATGGAGCCAGTGGGGCTGAATACATAATCCTGGGCATTGGCGGTTACAGGGAGGAGAAAAAGCTCAGAGAAGAGAAGAGAAGAGAAGAGAAGAGAAGAGAAGAGAAGAGAACAAACACCTCTCTTCACCGAGAATTCTGGTAACCTACTATTCTGTTCCATGAGATGCCTCCAAATGGTCCAGGGGGAAGCGACGCTCGCTGCTTGCCTAACCAAGCGCGGTCTCTTCTTAGGGGGAGTGTCCCAATACATATAGGATGTTTGCCTGCCTGTGTCAAGGAAAAAATGAGCGGACTCGCAACCACCCTTGACGGGAGTGATCTCCTCATCTATTCTGTAAGAGTTGGTCTTACCTAATAACACCCGATGCCAATGCGAACGCGCAAGACAATTACGATCTCACTTCCGCCCGCCATGGCGCGGCGAGTGGAGAAGCATATGAAACGGGAGCAGCGCACTCGCTCCGAGCTGATCCGGGAAGCGCTGCGCACGTACTTCTCGATTCGAGAGTTCCCGGAAGAGATTCCGACATCCGCCGAACTTCGAGCGATCCGCCGCGGGGAGGCTGCGATCCGGCGGGGCGACTATATAACCCTCGATGAACTCCGCCGAGAGGAAGCAATGGCTCGTCGTCCTCGCCGGGCCCGCGCGAAAATCGCTTAAGCGCGTGCCGCCGCTCGATCAGGCCCGCATCCGAGCCGCGCTCGACGAGATGGAAACCAATCCATTCCAGGGTGACATCAAGTTCCTGAAGGGTCAGAATGTGCTTCGCCGCCGTGTCGGAGAGTGGCGTATTTTCTTCCGTCTCGAAACAAATCAAAAGACACTGTACGTGACCGCGATTGAACGGAGGACATCAACTACCTATTAGCGCTTGGTCTTGCGTGCCGCGGCTGAGGCGATGAACTCCTCGTGAATCGCTCGCACGGCGGCGGCGCGGTCGGCAACCGACACCACGCAGGAGATGTTCGATTCCGACGAGCCCTGGGCGATGGAGATCACGTTGACCCTGGCCGACCCCAGCGCGCCAAACATCCGCGCAGCGATGCCGGGAGTTCCCCGCATGCCCTCGCCGATCAGCGCGACGGCCGCGACATCTTCCGTTTCCATGGGCTGCAAGTAGCGGTGGCTGAGTTCGAGTTGGAATTCCTCCTCCAGAGCGGTCTTGGCCTTGAGCGCCGTGGCCTTGGGAACCAGGAAGCAGAAGCTGTCCTGGTAGGAGGCCTGCGTCACCATCAAAATCTCGACGTGGGAGTGAGAGAGCGCTTCGAAGGTGCGCGCGAGAAGTTCCGTGGTCCCCGGCGTTCCGTGGCTCCGCAAGGTGAGCAGCGTGACGGGAGCGAGCGAAGTGACGGCCCTGGGACCGAAGGCGCTGCCGAGACGCGGCGGGCCGATGCACGTGCCCGGCTTCTCGGGCGCAAAGGTGTTCTTGATCCAGACCGGAATCACGCGGCTGGCGAGCGGGGCGAGCGTCTTGTGATGCAGCACTTTGGCGCCGAAGTGCGAGAGCTCGGCGGCTTCCTCGTAAGAGATCTCGGCGAGAATGCGCGCCTCGCCGACCATCTTGGGGTCCGCGCTCAAGACGCCGTCCACGTCGGTCCAGATCCAAAGCTCGTCGGCGTCGAGCGCCGCGGCAACCAACGAGCCGGAGTAATCGGAGCCGCCGCGGCCGAGCGTCGTGCGAACGCCCTCACGCGTCGCTCCGAGGAAGCCAGTGACGACCGGCACCGAGCCTTTCTCGACAAGCGGGAGCAGGACGCGGCGGGTCGCCTCGCGGGTTGGGTCGGGCAGCAGGCGGGCGTCGCCGAACTCGCCGTCCGTGACGACGCACGCGGCCGAGTCCACGGCCTGCGCCGAGATGCCCTGGTCGCTGAGATGCGCCGCGAGGAGGGTGGCGGAAAGGCGCTCTCCCACCGACAGTCCAGCGTCCATCGCCCGCAGAGGCAATTCCCGCAGGAGCGCCATGCCGGCGCACAGCTTTTGAAATTCCGCGAGGATTTCGGCCACTGCCTGTGCCAGAGAAGCCCGGCGTTGCCCTTGGAACAATTCCGCGACGACTGCAAGATGCTTCTGCCGCAGGAATTCGAGTTTCTCTCCGACGGCGCGTTCTTCGCCGGCAGCGGCCAGCCGCGCTGTCTCGAGCAGCGTCTCCGTCACCGTGCTCATCGCCGAGACGACGACCACCACTGGGGCGCGCTCGCGTGAGGCGCGGGCCACAATTTCGCGGACGGCGGCGATACACCGCGCATCGCCCACCGAAGTTCCGCCGAATTTCATCACCAGCATGGCGCTAGTTCCTTCTCCATCAGTCTTTACAAAAGCAGCTCCCTCGGCGCTGCGCTCCTCGGGATGACAGCGCAAGGGAGTGTTGGATGTCAAGCGCCGGAGAGCAGCGGCACAACCTCGGCGAGGAGGCGATCCATCTGCGCTTCCTGGCCGACGGCGGCGAAGCGCACGACAAAATGCCTTGCGCCGACGCGGGCAAATTCCCGCAAGAAGTCCGCGCAGCGCGCCGGTTCGCCGGCTTGATGGCCTTGCGTGCGAGCAACCGCGGCAGCATGTTCTGGGCCATAGTAGGCGTTGAGAAACGCGTCCATCTCGCTCTCCGCTTTGGCGCGGTCGCTGTTCACGTTCAGCGTGACGTAGAGAACCCGAAGCAACTGCTCGGCGTCTCGCCCGGCCTCGACGCAATAGCCGCACAGGCGCCCCCAATCGCGGGAGAACTCCGTGGCGTTGGGACTGATCGGGATCCAGCCGTCGGCGAACCGCGCAATGCGCCGCAACGGGCGCTCGGCAGCTCCGGCCAACAGCACCGGAGGCCCTCCTGCTCGCCCCGGAAGCGGGTGCAGCGTGGCGTTCTCGATCTGAAAGAGCTTCCCGCGAAACGTAAACGGCTGGCCCGCCCACAGGCCCTTCATGATTTGCACGCCTTCTTCCTGAATGGCTCCGCGCCGCCGATGCTCCACCCCGCAAGCGGCATACTCCGCGCGCACGGCGGCATTCGGGGGCCCCAGGCCGATGCCGAACAGCAGCCGCCCGCCGCTCAACAAGTCCAGGTTTCCGACCGCGTGCGCCAGCGGCACGGGATGGCGCAATGCGCTGAGATAAACGGCTGTGCCCAATGCCACACGATTGGTCCGCGCGGCAATGGCCGCTAAGGTCGTCAATGCCTCAAAGCGAGGACGCGCCAGAATGCTGTCGCCGATCCAGATCGAATCAAAGCCCTGCTGCTCGGCGCGCACAGCGAGGTCCACCATCCGACGGACGTCGGCGCGGCCATCCGGCGCGCGCATCACGGCGTCGCGAGTCGGGATCAGATAACCGAACTGGAGGCGACCATCCATGGATGTTTGGGGCCGCCGCGGGCGTGTCTGCTCGCTTGCGGTCGCCCCTCGACTTCGCTCGGGGCCCTGAGCTTGTCGAAGGGCGGCTATGAATCCTACTGGAAGCGCACTTTCACGTCGCGGCGGCGTTCGAGGTGCACGGTATCAATGAAGCGGACCTTGGCCGAGGTCATGGTCATGACCAGAGAGGAAGTGCGGTTTCCTTCCCCGAAGAAACGCACGCCGCGGAGCAAGTTCCCGTCCGTGACGCCCGTGGCCGCAAAGATGATGTTTCGGCCGGGAGCCAGTTCCGGGGTGGAATAGATGCGTTTCGGATCGCGCACGCCCATCGCGTGCGCGCGCTCGACGAGCTCCGGCTTATCCAGCACCAGCCGGGCGATGATTTCCCCGTTCAAGCAGCGCAGGGCGGCGGCGGTCAGCACGCCTTCCGGAGCGCCCCCGA
>CAYWWM010000250.1:0-739 GCA_964461735.1 uncultured Solibacteraceae bacterium
CTTTCGCTGCTCTCGAAGATCAATACCGTGGTGGCCCCTGCGATTTTCCTGCTCTATGACTGGCGCCAGGGGACTCCGTTCCATCGCAAGACGCTGGCGACGCTGGGCGGCTTTTTCCTGATTGCAGGCGTGTTCGTGGCGATCCACATGTCGAGCTTTTTCTTCGGGGCCAACGCGCTGGCGAAAGAAGCGCTGGGAGGCGCTTACTACGGCAGCCTGTGGGTGCACCTGCAAAACATCCCGTTGTTCCTCTGGTTTTACGCGCGGATGACGTTCTTTCCGTACGCGCTCACGGCCTGGCACATGTTCCCGGTCGCGGAGCGGTTCGATATGCTGGTTGCGGGCGCATGGCTCGCGCTGGCCGCAGCCGCTTGGTTTCTCCTCCGCCGTGACCGCAACACGCATTTCTGGAGCCTGTGGTTCGTGGTGTTTCTCGCGCCGGTGCTGCAAATCGTTCCCAATCTCACCTGGGTGGCCGAGCGCTATCTCTACATTCCCGCGATCGGCGCCTTCGTGCTCGTGGGCCGGCTCTTCTTCTTTGTGTGGGACCGGATGCAGCCACGCTGGCAGCGCTGGAGCTGTGAGTCCGCGATGGCAGGCGCGCTGCTCCTTCTTGCCTGGCGCACCGGGTCCTACTTGCCGGTGTTCCAGAACAACCTGACGTTGTGGGAGGCGACCGCCGCGACCTGTCCGACGTCGGCGATCTGCCACGCGGGTCTCGGCACGGCGCTGCTCGAAA
>CAYWWM010000250.1:749-5037 GCA_964461735.1 uncultured Solibacteraceae bacterium
CGGGCAGGTCGAGCGCGGCGTGCGGGAGCTGATCCGCGCGGTCGAGATTCGGCCCACTCCCGAAAACCTCGGCCGCTTGGGCGACGCCTATACCATCAATACGCGCGATTACCGGCAGGCGATTATTGCTTATGACCTGGCTTTGCAACAGGGTGGAGCCGCGGCGTCCACTTACTCCTCGGTCGAGCTTTACGCAAGGCTGGCGCGGGCGCACCTGATGGCGGGGAACCGCGGAGAAGCCGGCAAAGCGATTCAGGCGGGGCGCGCGATCAATCCGCGGGACCCGTATCTGCTCGTGGTCGAGAGTTTCTATGAATCGTCCCAGGGCAACCGCGAGGCTTCTCTGCGGGCGTTGCAGGCGGCCGTCGCCGTCACAGGGTACGCTCCCACCGCCGAGACGACTAACGTTTCCCGGTTTCTCTACGCCTACTGGGGCAACGCCGCCGACATCGGACGGTTGATGGCTTATTTGAGCTCGCCACCGGCAGAAGCGGCAACCCACTGACGCACATTTTTCGCAGGCCCGCCAAGATCAATTTGTGATACAACACTAACGCTCGGCGGGCTGGGGTCGAACCTCGTCCCGAACGTTTCCAGTGCAAAGGGGGGGACTATGCTTGGCGAATTGGTAGCAGAATACAAAGGCAAGATCACGGGGTATCGGGTAGTCGCTTCGAGAGATGGAGGTCAGAGGACAGAGGTTTCGGTCCAACAAAGCGGCAAGTTCCTGGGGCTTGAAGCGAGGGAGCTCGTCACATACTGGTCAGTCGTCCTTCCCAATGGGACCCTGTATGGGGAGGGCCGGGGAGTTGTCATGACCAAGGACGGCGACAGAGCCACTTTTGTCGGACAAGGCGCCGGAAAGTTCAAGCCGGGCGGGGGCGTGAGCTACCGGGGGGCCGTCTACTATCAGACAGCGTCCCCGAAACTGGCGCGCCTCAACGGCATCGCCTTGGTATTCGAATACGAAACCGACGCCAATGACAACACCACCGTAAAAAGTTGGGAGTGGAAGTAGCACGCGGCGTGGAGGCAGGGCGGAAGCCGATGGACGCGCGCCAGCGGGCAGCGCAGTACTACGACGCCAACCCGGTTTTTCCGAAAGACATTCCCTTCTACCGGGCGCGGATTCTTTCGCCCCACGCGCGAGTTCTGGAGCTGGGCTGCGGGACCGGGCGCGTGCTGCTGTCCCTGCTCGAGCATTGCAGTTACCTGCATGGAGTAGACTGCTCGGAGGCCATGCTCGCTCTCTGCCGGCGCAAGCTAAAGGAACGCGCCGTTCCCGCCGGCAAAGTTTGCGTGGACCTGGGCGATATTACGAACCTTTCGCTGCCGATGCAGTTTGATTTGGTGATCGCGCCGTTCCGCGTGTTGCAGCTCCTGGTGTCCGACGACGAGGTGGAAGGCCTGTTCCGTACCGTGCGGAGACACCTGGCGCCGGGAGGAACCTGCATTTTGACCGCTTTCAACCCGAAGTTCGACCCGCAAGGGCTGCTCGAAAACTGGGTCTCGCCGGAAGAAATCCTGATCTACGACGTGCCCTACCGGGGCGGCCGCCTGACGTGCCATAAGCGAAGGCTCGCTGGCAGACCGGAAAAGCAGATATTCTGCTCCGAGGTGATCTATCGTTGGTTTGAAGGCGAGGTCCTGAAGGACCAGGTGATCGAACCCCTCGCGGTGCGCTGCTACGATCCGGACCAGTTCTTGCGTCTGATCGAAGACCACGGCTTCCGGGTGATCGGCCGTTGGGGCGGCTATGCCGGCGAACCCTATGGCGAAGGGAAGGAGTTGGTGGTTCAGTTCACCGTGTAGGACCGAACGGAGACGCGATGAGCAACAAACCGACAAAATCAAAGCCGTTGCGAGAACCCACAGAACTCCCTCCACTTCTCTTCCAGCCGCTCACCCCCGACCGCTGGGCGGATTTCAAAAAGTTGTTCGGCCCGCGGGGAGCGTGCGGCGGGTGCTGGTGCATGTTCTTGCGCCTCCGGCGCTCCCAGTTCAATCAACAAAAGGGGGCCAAGAACCGCGCCGCCATGAAACGGATTGTACAAGCGGAGGAGGTTCCGGGAATCCTGGCCTATGCTGGGAGCGAGCCGGTGGGCTGGTGCTCCGTCGGGCCGCGCGAAACCTACCCGGTGCTGGAGAATTCCCGCGTGATGAAGCGGTTGGACGACCTGCCGGTGTGGTCCGTGGTCTGCCTGTTCGTCGCCAAGGCGTTCCGGGGAAAGGGAGTCAGCGTCGAGCTGCTGAAAGCTGCGGCGGACTTTGCGCGAAAGCGCGGCGGCAAGATCGTGGAGGGCTATCCGGTGGAACCGCCCCGGGGGAAGATGCCGGACCCCTTTGTTTACACGGGCTCCGCCTCCGCCTTCCGCAAGGCCGGGTTCCAAGAATGCGCCCGGCGCTCGGAAACTAGGCCGATGATGCGTTTGAAAATCGCTGACTAGGCCCGGATAGCAGAGCGCAATCACTGTTAGAATAGTTCGGAGATATGTCCACGACCAAGGTAAACCTGACGGCGGCGGTGAAAGCGGCGGGCTGAGCCTCCAAGCTCAGTCCAAAGGTTTTGGACGCCGTGCTCAGGAAGCTGCCGAAAGGCAAGGACGCGAACGTGCTGGTCGGCTTCGACAAAGCCGACGACGCCGGAGTGTATCGCCTGACGCCGAACCTGGCGCTGGTCCAGACCGTGGACTTCTTCACGCCCATCGTGGACGACCCCCACACGTTCGGCGAGATCGCCGCCGCCAACTCCCTGAGCGACGTTTACGCCATGGGCGGCAAGCCCCTCTCGGCGCTCTCGATTGTCGCCTACCCGGCGAAGGGAGACCTCGAAACGTTGGAGCAAATCCTGCTCGGGGGCTTCGCGAAAATGCAGGAGGCCGGCTGCGCCATCATCGGCGGCCACAGCATCGCGGACGACGAGATCAAATTCGGTTACGCCGTCACGGGCACGATTGATCCGTCGCGCGTGCTGACCAATTCCGGCGCGCGCCCCGGCGACGCGCTGATTCTCACCAAGCGCCTCGGCACCGGCGTCATCGGCACGGCGCTCAAGCGCGGCCAGGCCTCAGAAGAAAGCGTCGCGGCGGCGGTGGACTCCATGCGGACGCTCAACCGGCTCGCCTGCGAGATTCTCCTCGAGTTTTCGGAGAAGCACAGCAACTCGGTCCACTCCGTGACCGACATTACCGGCTTCGGCCTGATCGGCCACGCCCGCGAGATGGCGCTCGGCAGCGGCGTCACGATTGAGCTCGACCACGCGCGCGTCGAGCCTCTGCCCGGCGCGCTTGAAGCCATCCGCGCGGGCTGCGTCCCCGGCGGCCTCAAGAACAACGTCGAGTTTGCATCGTGCGCCGTTTCGCTCGTGGCAAAGATTCCATCCGAGGTCGAGACCCTTTTGTACGACCCGCAGACTTCCGGCGGCTTGCTCATCTCGCTCACCGCTTCGGAGGCGCCCCTGCTCGAAGCCGCTCTGCGCGCGGCCGGCGTGCCTGCGTCCATCGTGGGCCGAGTACTCGAGCGCGGCGAGCACGCGATTGTGGTGGTGTAGAATGAAACGGGAGGGAAGGGATTGGAATGTCCGAAGTATTCAAGGTGCCGCTGATCCTGGAAGCACAGCCTGAAGGCGGATACACAGTCACCAGCCCCGTCCTGCCAGAATTGCTTACCGAGGGCGACACACTCGAAGAAGCAGTAGAACATGTGCGGGATGCATTGGCCGCCGTCGTGGAACTCTATGAGGACCTAGGCAGGCCGTTTCCTCCGAACCTCTCTTTAGACCCGAAGGATGCCGCGATCCGCTTTGAGGGACTGGTTACCCGCTTGTGAAATATCGCGAGGCTGCCGACAAGTTGCGACGGCTCGGCTGCCTGGAAATTCTTCGGCGATCCGGTGGATCGCACCGCAAGTGGGTCAATCCGGTGACACGAAAGGCAACTGTGTTACCCGATTGGGGAAGCAAGGATCTCAAGTTCGGAACTCTGCGCAGGGCGGTTCGGCGCCTAGAGATTGATTGGGAGGAGTTCGAGCAGGCCTAACGCCGGTCTGTATGGTGCAGGATGAGAGGTTCCCGATGTGCCGATGTGATTTCGATGGGGGCGTGCCAATTCCGCTGATCGTGGCCGCCAAGGCTGACGGCGGCTACGCCGTCAGCAGTCCCGTGCTGCCGGAATTGCGGGCCGAGGGCGCGACTCACGAGGAGGCTCTTGCCAACGCCCAGGCCGCCATCGGCGCAGTGCTTGACTCTTATGAAGAGCAAGGCTGGCCCCTACCGGGCCACTTCCATTGA
>CAYWWM010000251.1:0-5022 GCA_964461735.1 uncultured Solibacteraceae bacterium
TACACGCGTAAGATCGTCGGCAGCGTCAGATGTGTATAAGAGACAGGGCCTTCGCACTCGTTGCGGACCGTCTCCGAGGCCACCGCCAGAATGTCGCGCACCTTGCCGGTGCTCTGCCCCTGCCAGTCCGGGATCGGAACGTTGAGCATGGGGTAGGCGGTGTGGCCTCCCCAGTCGGGCGGCATGTCGAGACGGCCAATCTGCGGCGAGAGGAAATTCTGCGGCGTCGGCGCGGGATCGCCGCGCAGCAGCTTTTCGCGGTCCACGATCTGGACGATGCCGTTGCGTGAAGTGCCGTAGGCGAAATAGACCCGGCCGTTGTGGGAGATGGGACCGTGCGGCTCGGGCGGCACGGGCTCCACCGTCGCGCCCCCCTCCTGGCCGGGAAGCGCGAAGTCGCGAATGAATCGCGGCTGCGACGGATTGCTCAAATCGTAAATCTTGGTGATGCGCGTGCGCCAAGCGGGATCGAACGACGGAAGATAGGCGACGCCTGTGTCGCATTCCCACCAATTCTTGTGATTATTCTTCAGGCCGTCCACGATCACCGTCACGAACTGCGGGCGGGTCGGGTCGGTGACGTTCCAGAGGTCGTGCCGCGTGGTGCCCGCCGCGCGAAGGAGGTACGTGCCCCCGGCGATGTCGCACACGCGCGCCATCTGCGCCTGGGACTGCCGCTCGGGCGCGTCATGAAAACCGGGGATATGGGCGAGCGCCTGCGGGCGGCGCGGATCGGTCACGTCCACGATCATGGTCCCGTTGCCCTCAGTTCTCCCGTTCAGCGGATTGAGCGCCGTGCCCGCGTGCAAGCCCACGTAGGCGATGAAACGGTTGCCCTGGCGGTGAATCACCGGCTGATAGGCCGGCCGCCCTTGCAGATCGTTCATCCCGACCAGCTCCATGTTCCTGGCCTCGGCCGGGTGCCCGCGGCGGTCTTGGGCCGTTCCGCGCTGAGCGGTCCAAGCTACCAGCACTGCAAGTAAGACAGTGTTGCATGCGAACCGGAAAATGAACCTAGCACGCAATTCCCCCAACATCGCTTATCTCCTTATCCTAGATAGGGCAAATCCCAACACTGCTAAGGCCCGGCTGTTTTCCATTGGGCAATGATACAATGCCGACGCACAGAAAAACAGTGGTAGGCTGCGAATCCGCTAGGCAACCGGCGAGCAGTCTTGCCAGTACGCGCCAAGTGGCAGATTTCCACGGAGGGCGGGTTCGACCCGCTCTGGGCGCGGAATGGCCGCGAACTCTTCTACCGCAGCGGCGGCAAGGTGATGGCAGTGGACGTCACGACCGAGCCGTCGTTCCAGGCCGGGACGCCCCGGATGCTGTTTGAAGGGATTTACGAAAGACGGAACAATTCTATGAACTACGACATCTCGCCCGACGGCCGGCGCTTCCTGAGGATCAAAGCCGCTGAGCAGCAGGTTCCGGCCCTGAACCAAATCCACGTCGTGCTGAACTGGTGTGAGGAACTGAAGCGCCGAGTCTCGACAAAATAATCCACAGATTTCGCAGATTACGCAGAAGTAAGGAGGGGGAGCCTCTTGCAGGAGTGATCTTTTTCTTCTGCGAAATCTGCGGATTTCTATGCTTGCCCGCTCCCTCACGATTCGCGGCTCGGATAAAATCACGGTCCAATTTCCAGAGCCCTCCGCTCCGCGTTGCGGCGAAGGATCTCCGCGCGAACCTGTTTGCCTTCGCCGGGCGTGAAACCTAACTCGCCCAGCACCATGGTCTGTAAGTCATGGCGGTCCCAGGTGGCGCGCATGAGTCCCGTCCGGGAGTGCGAGGCCTGGTAGAGCAACACGTGCCCGATCTCGTGCGCGATCCCGTGGCCCAGAATCTGGCCCTTGTCGGCGCTGAAGGAAACTATGTTACTCACGCGGGCCATGGCTTGCTCCTGGGCCATTCGCGCGGCCACATGATCGAAGACGTACACCGTGGTCCGGTCCTGGTCCTCGGGTGTGCCCGGAGCCAGACCCAGCATCGTCGACGGGAACCGGAAGCGTTTCGCCATCGCGGGAGTGTAGAGGTGTACGAAGAAAGTAAGGTGCGCAAGAAACTGCCCCACCGCGTTCCCCTTTTCGTCTTCGGAAGCCGGCGGAGGGTCGAGTACGGCGGCCTCCACACCGGCGCTCCAGAAGACGTGGGAGGCAACTTCCTTTGCCTTCCGCAACGTCTCCGACTCGACCTGTGCCCAGTTATAGACGTACACGGTGATCTGCGGGGTCGCTTCCGGCTCGATTGCGTCAACAGTTTGGGCCACATTTGCCCACGCCATCATTCCGACCCAGCCGGCTGTCAAAGACCGCATGAGTGATTTGTTCATGACCTCCACCTCCGTCCTCGCCCAGGAAGACGGGAACGGAGTCGGAAGATCAGAACGGCGGGAGAATTTTTTGGGACGGGCCTGTTTCCGGAGGGGTAAAAAAGGCCGTCGGGTTGGGAAAGGAGATGCTATAATCGGCCCGAAGAATATCTAACTAATTGATGACTGGTGGGTTATGACCCCTCTCTGGGCTGCGCAGGTCACCCGGCTGCTGCTGGCTTGGCCGCAGGGGGATAGCGCCATGCAAGAAACCGCCGAGGTCCTGAAGGTTTCCCAGGACACCGTGGTGCGGGATTGGCGATTCGCCAAGGCTTGGTTGCAGAACGAACTGATAGGGAATAAGTAACGGGCCAGAAAACTCTGCTGAGCCGGACCATGCATGATATTCGGTATGACGCAGTTCACGATGAGTTTCTGGTGACCAACCCGTTCGCGCAGGCGATTCTGGTGTTTCGGGGCGGGGCCAACGGAGAGGAAGCGCCAATTCGAGTCATTCAGGGGCCGAACACGCAGCTCCAGGGAACGGGCGCCGCGGCGGGCGGCGTGGACCGCCTGGACGTGGACCCCATCCACGACGAAATTGTCGTTCCCGCGGGTGACCGCATCCTGGTTTATCCGCGAACCGGGAACGGCGATGTGCCGCCCCTGCGCGTCATCCAGGGCCCGGAGACGACGTTGCGCCGGGCGCAGGCCATTGCCGTGGACCCGCTTCAGAACGTCATTGTGGCCGGCACGAATCGCCAATACCAGAACGGGCTCGGAGCTTTGCTGATTTTTGACCGCGCCGCTGCCGGGAACGCCAAGCCCCGGGGAATCATCCTGGGGCCGCGATCGGAGATCGGCAACTTGAACCAGATCGTGACGTATTCGCCGCGGGGCTGGATCATCGCCACGCAGACCGGCGATTCCTACGGGAAAGCGGAGCCGGAAGGGGTTTTCGTGGGCGTCTGGAGCGTTCACGACAACGGCGACGTGCCGCCGCGCTGGAGGCTCACCGGGCCTAGAAGCACCATCAAGAAACCGCGCGGAGTGGCCTTGAACCCGAAAGACAAAGAGCTCCTGATCGCGGATATGACCCTGAACGCAGTTCTGACGTATTACTTTCCGGAGATTTTTTAGCCGCCGATTCGCTCGGAAATCGCGGCGGGCCTGCCACTGCGCTACCGTCCGGCTGGCGGCACGAAGTAGCCCACCTTGTTGTTGGGGGGCGAGGCGAACCACATCCGCCCCTGCTCATCCAAGTGAAACTCCCGCATGCCGTTTTCCGCGTACGGGAACGGAAATTCGACGACCTCGCCGGTCTTAGGATTGAGACGGCCAATCACGTCCATGTCCATCGAGGAGTACCAAACGTTGTGGTCTTTGTCTATGCCGAGCGCGTAGGGAGTCGGCGATGCGCCCGGCAGCGGGAACTCCTGGAACGTTCCCGTGCGGGGATCAAGGCGGCCGATTTTACCCGCGGTGTATTCGGCGAACCAGACCATGCCGTCGGTATCCACCTGAATGCGGCGCGGACGGGCGTTGGGCGTCAGCGGAGTGTATTTGGTCACTTCCAAGGTCCTGGGGTTTACTTTGCCGACCTTGCCGTCTTGCGTGAACTCCGTAAACCAGACCGTGCCGTCGGGCGCGAGGGTGACGCCGTAGGAAGTCGGGATGTCGGGGAACTCGCGGAAGGTTTCGGTCTTGGGATCGAAGCGGCTGAACGGGCTGCCCGTGGCCCACACGATGCCCTCGGCATCCACGCGGACAGTGTGCTTGGAGCCGCGCTCAGTCCCGATTCCCGGTTTGAGCGGAGCCTGAAATTCTCCGACCTCGCCCGTGCGCGGATCTATGCGGCCGAGGCGGTTGGAGCCTTGCTCGGTGAACCACACCGAACCGTCGGGCGCCGGCACGGCGGAGTGAATCGCGGCGGTTCCGGGATAAGGCGCGCGGAATTCCTGCACCTTGCCGGTCTTCGGATCCAGATGCCCCACCATGTTGGCGCGGCCGTAATAGGGCAGCCAGTGAGTACCGTCTTTATCGGGCGCGGCGCTCCAGGGCATCCGGTTCGGCCCCGGCAGATCATAATCCACGAAGATGATCCGCATGGCTTCGTCGCTGAATGCGCCCCGCTGGACGCGCTCGTAGCCGGGCAGGTCGGCGGGCGAGCGCGGCACCGCGGAATCGAGGCCAAAACTGGTCGTGAGATAGGAAGCCAATTCCCGCGCCGTTTCGTCATTCACCTCGTCGCGGAGGAAGTACCGCATGGTGTCCCGCATGTAATCCACGTCCCGAAACCAACTGGCCTCGTCCTGACGTCGCGCCGCCATGCGCGTCTGGATGCCGTGGCAGGCGAAGCAGCGCGTTACGAGCAGCGGCTTGGCTTTGCCCGCCGGGAGCAACTCCTTGGCTTGGTGGTTCGACAAATCTGTCCACCGCACCAGGCCCTTTTGCAACGAAAAATCCAGGGAGATGTCCGCCGCTCCAATCCTCACGCTCTTCCGTGGATCGCTCCGGAAACCGGCCGCCTTCACCTGAACGTCATAATTTCCGGGAGGGAGGTTCTGGATTCGGTAGCGCCCCTGGCGGTCGGAGAGGACGCTGTAGGTCATTTTGGCTTCGAGATGACGCGCCTGCACGAACGCGCCTTGGAACGGAGCGCCGCCGGGGTCTCGGACCGTTCCGGAGACCACTTCCCCCCACGCGCC
>CAYWWM010000252.1:0-5013 GCA_964461735.1 uncultured Solibacteraceae bacterium
CGCCGGCGAGCCGCAGCGCGAAATAGGCTTTCACGGTGAGGCTCACGTTTGGCGCGCCGCCCGGATAGAGCGCCCACCCGCCCTCCGGCATCTGCTCTTCCCGGAGAGTGTTGGCCAGTTTGCGGACGCGTTCCCGATTGGGTTCGCCGAGAAAAAATTCGAGCAGGATGGCGTCGGCTTCGAGCGAGCTGTCGGCCTCCAGTTCCCCGACCCAATACCCTTCCGCGTTCTGCAGGTGGAGAAGGGACTGCGTCGCGGACCGAATGCGGTCGGAAATGGATGCGCGGTTTGAAGGAGACAAGGAAGGCTGGCCCAGCGGAAGGTCAGGGGCGCCGTTCAGGAAATCGGGGGTGTTCATAGCGCCGTTCGGGTTCCCACGTTCCCCGCCGCCAAGGGAACCAATTCCGGCGGCAGGGCGAACCGCACGTCCTCGGGAACCGTTTCCAGCTCCTCCATGTGATCAAATCCCTGCGTCTGCAGAAAACCGACGACTTGTTCGACCAACGACTCCGGGGCCGACGCGCCGGCAGTCACCGCCACCGTTTTCGCCGACTCCAGCCAGTCCCGGTGAATCGCGGTTTCGTTCTCAATCAGGTAGGCGGACAATCCGGCAATGCGTGCCACCTCGACCAGCCGGTTCGAGTTGGAGCTGTTGGCGGAGCCAACTACCAAGAGCAGGTCGCAGAGCGGCACAACGGCCTTGACGGCCACCTGCCGGTTTTCCGTGGCGTAGCAGATGTCCTGGGCCGGAGGGCCGACGATGGCCGGGAATTTCTTCTCCAAGGCGGCGATGATGCCGCGAGTTTCATCCAGGCTCAGTGTCGTCTGCGTGAGGTAGGCCACGCGGGACGGGTCGGGGAGCGAGAGCAGTTCTACCTCCGCCTCCGAGCTGATCAGGTAGGTCTGCTTCGGAGCTTCGCCCAGCGTCCCGATGACCTCGTCATGATCTTTGTGCCCGATCAGGACGATGGAGTAACCGGCGCGGGCGAAGCGCACCGCCTCCAGGTGAACTTTGGTCACGAGGGGACAAGTGGCGTCAATCACGTGCAACTTACGGGTGGAAGCCTTGCCGCGGACGCGCGGCGAAACCCCATGCGCGCTGAAGATGACGCGGGAGCCTTCGGGGACCTCGTCAGTCGAGTCCACGAAAACGGCACCTTTGCGCGTCAGGTTCGCCACCACCTGGGAGTTGTGCACGATCTCTTTGCGGACATAGATCGGCGGCCCATAGCACTCCAGGGCGATGTTCACGATGTCCACGGCGCGGACGACCCCGGCGCAGAACCCGCGCGGCTTCAGCAGAATGATCTTCTTGCCGGACGAGGAATCGTTCCGACCCCGGTTCGCGTTGTTCCCCTCGTCGAGTCTTTGCGCCATCCCCGTTTCCTTCCGCCCTGCGATTATTATATGCGGAACGCTGGCTGGAAGAAAGAAAACCTGCCGACATGGGCCCGCCCGCAGCCCCCGTCACCCATCCGTATCACGCCACCGGCGGCGCCTCTCCCCCAATAGGGAGAAGCTCCGCACGCTGTAAACTTCGTTTCAGGGAAGGAAACTACCGGGTCTCTCTCTGGGCAATTACTTGCCGGGAGTTTTCCAGAAGAGACGCCGCCTGAGGCAACAGTTCGATGGCCTTCTGAATCTGCGGATCCACCGTGGCTTCCAGCTTGTACGCTTCCCCGGTTCCGAAGACCGAGAGCACGAGTTCCAGCTTGATCGAGTGCGTCACATGTGCCTGGTTGGCTGTGAAGTCGGCCTCGGAGTAAGCGATCTGCTGCTCGCGCAGGAACTGCCGGAACTGCTCCACGATCTCGTCCGTGATTTGGAAGTCCGCGGGGATCGTCGCGTGCGTGGCCAGGTAGTGCTTGGCGAAGTTGAAAAAGGCGAACCGCCGCGCCATCAGCTCCTGGAAGGGATTGAGTTTCCGCTCCGGAATCTCGACGTCCGGTGTAATGCCGCCGCCTCCAAAGACCGTGCGGCCGGCGTCGGTGGTGCGCACGTCGGTGGTAGGCGCCCCCGCCTTGTCCTTGTTGTAATAGTAGTTATACAGCGAGACGCCGGAATACTCGCGCTGGATGAGCCGCCCGCTGGGGGTGTAGTACCTGGCTGTGGTCAGCGCCAGGCCGGTGCGGTCGCTCAACGGATAAACGGTCTGGACCAGCCCTTTTCCGAAACTCGCCTCGCCGACGATCAGCCCGCGGTCATGGTCCTGAATCGCGCCCGAGACGATCTCGGCGGCGCTCGCCGTGAAGCGGTTGATGATGACCACGATCGGGAAGTTAAAGCCGCGGTTGCCGCGCGCGGCGGTGTAGCGCTTCTCGGGCGACGCCTTGCCGCGATGGGACACAATCAACTGGCCGCGTTGCAGGAACATGTCCGAGACGTTGACGCCTTCGTTGAGCAGGCCTCCGGGGTTGCCCCGCAGGTCGAGGACGAGGCCCTTCATGTTGGCCGGGTTGAATTCCCGGAGCTTGTCCCGCAGCTCGCGGCTGGTGGTTTCATTGAAGCTCTCGATGCGGATGTAGGCGACGTCGGGCGCCACCCAGAAGGCGTGCTGAATGCTGAAGCGGGGAATCTCGTCCCGCACGATCGTAAACTCGATCGGCTGGTCGTGCCCCTCGCGCTCGACGTACACCCGCACGGTGGTTCCGCGCGGCCCCTTCAGCAGGTCCGCAATCTCGGTCGTGGTCTTGCCCTCGGTCTTGGTGTCGTCCACCTGCACGATCACGTCGCCGGGGCGCAGGCCCGCTTTGTACGCCGGAGAAGCCGGGAACGGAGCCAGCACGATGGTCTTGCCTTCGCGCGGCGTCACCGTCATGCCGACGCCGTAGTAGCGGCCGCGCTGCTCCTCGCGCAGTTGGTTGAAGCTCTTGGGGTCAAAGAAGTTCGAGTGGGGATCCAGGCTGCGCAGCATCCCGGGGATCGCGCCGCCGTAAATCGTCTTCTCCACGTCCACCGGATCGGCGTAGTTCTCCTCGACCGCGCGCAGCACCTTCGAAATGCTGCGGAGGCTCTCCTGGACCTTCTGGTCCTCGGAGGTGTTCTGCGCCGTCACGCGCGGCCCGTAAATCCCCCCCGCCAGCGCGCAGATTAGAATCACCACTGGCCCGATCACCCACACCCGGTTTTTGAGCGCCATGAGCTACCTCTCCTTCAGCAACGGGAAGAGCACACACTTCCCTGGACTACGCAGGAAAAGTATAGCACAGTTCGGGGCGGAAATTGCGGGGAATTGGGACGGGAACAGAAGAAGCCACGGGCCAGGAACCGTGGCCGAACCGTAACAAACTACCGAGGGCGCTGCCCCAACCTGGTTTGACGGACGCGGGAAAATGCTTTAGCTTAATGGGTTAGCGGACTGCCATTGGGGAATTTAGGCCATGACTGATCTAGTGCGCCTGCTGGGTTCGGTCCGACCGTATGGCATTCGCCTGCTGGCGGGCGTGGTGATGATGGTCGGCGTCGGCTTCTTCGAGGCCGTGGCGGCCTTGCTGATCGGACCGATTTTCGACCGCGTGCTCGACCCGCAGGCCCCGGATTCGACCGTGGCGCTCCTGACCATTCCGCACTTCGGATGGACGCTCTACCTCGACCAACTGCTTCCGGACTGGATTCACAACGTCTGGACCGTGGTCTCGGTCTTCATTGTTGGCGTGGTCCTGTCGAAAGCCGTCTGCGAATATCTTGCCAACTATTGGATCAACTACGTCGGTTTCTCGGTCATCATGGATTTGCGGAACCGGCTCTATGAGCGGATTCTGGGGCAGTCCATCAGCTTCTTTCACCGGCAGTCCACCGGCAAGCTGATGTCGGCAGTGATCAACGACATTGAGAAAATCCAACTGGCCGTGTCCTCTGTGCTGGCGGACCTGCTGCGGCAGGCGTTTACGCTGGCCGCGCTGCTCTGCGTGGTGTTTCTGATCGACTGGCGGCTGGCCGTGATCTCGGTGGGCTTGCTGCCGCTGGTGATGATCCCTTCGGCGAAAATCGGAAGGCGCATCCGCAGCTCCAGCCGTTCGAGCCAGGCGAACCTCGCCGACCTGACCCAGCTTCTCCAGGAGACGATCAGCGGCAACCGCATCGTCAAAGCCTTCCGCATGGAGCGCTGGGAGCTCGAGCGCTTCCGCGCCGCCGCCCGCACATTGCTCCAGGTGAACCTGCGGTTCGTGCGGGCGCACGCCATCACTTCGCCGCTGATGGAGGTGCTCGGCGCGATCACGGTCGTGTTCCTGCTGCTCTACGCCCGCGACCGCATCGGCGACGGCGCGCTCACCACGGGCATGTTCGTGAGCTTCATCTACGCGCTGCTCAAGATGTATGAGCCGGTCAAGCGGCTCTCCGGCATCCACAATTCGTTCCAGCAGGCGGTCGGGGCGAGCGCCAAGGTCTTCGAGTTTCTGGATCTGCCGGAAGAAGTGGCCGAGAAGCCGGACGCGAAGGTCCTGCCGCCGTTCTCCCGCTCCGTGGTGTTCGAGAACGCCTGGTTCGGCTACGACGGCGGGGAGCCGTTCCTGCAAAACGTGTCGCTCGAAGTGCGGGCCGGAGACGTGGTGGCTCTGGTGGGGCCGAGCGGGGCGGGGAAGAGCACGCTGGCGAACCTGCTGCCGCGCTTCTTCGACGTCTCGCGCGGCAGGGTCCTGATTGACGGCCACGACGTCCGCGACGTGACGCTCGATTCGCTGCGGTCGCAGATCAGCATGGTGACGCAGGAGACCATTCTCTTCAACGACACGATTCGCAACAACATCTGCTATGGGCGTCCGAACGTGACCGCAGACGAGCTGGAGCGTGTGGCGCGGGCGGCGCTGGCCTCCGAGTTCATCGAACGCCTTCCGCAGGGCTATGACACGGTGATCGCCGACCGCGGCGAGCGGCTGAGCGGCGGGCAGCGCCAGCGCATCTCGATTGCGCGGGCCTTGCTGAAGGACTCCCCCATCCTGATCCTCGACGAAGCCACTTCGGAGCTCGACACCGAATCGGAGCAGCTGGTGCAGAAGGCGCTGGCCAATCTGA
>CAYWWM010000253.1:0-4988 GCA_964461735.1 uncultured Solibacteraceae bacterium
CGTGAACGGCGTTCCCGCTCCGCTCTACTCCGCGGGTCCGGAGCAGGTGAATTTCTTCGTGCCGTACGGCATAACCGGGCCGACGGCGGAAGTGGTCCTGCACAACGCGTCGGGCCAGGCGACGGTTCGGGTTTCCCAAGCGCCCGCCAGTCCAAGCGTTTTTGTCTTCGGAAACACGACCAGCGTCTTTCGCGAAAACGGTTCGTTTGTCTGGGATTTCTCCCCCGGACTGGTGGGCGAGGAGGTGTTTCTGTATGCGAGCGGTCTCGGCGCGGTCACCCCGGAAGTGCCGTCCGGCGCGCCGGCCCCGCTTGCTCCCCTCGCGCAGGCGGTCGTGACGCCGATTGTGCGAGTGGACGGGCAGGTGGCTGAAGTGCGCTTCGCGGGTCTGGCGCCTGGCTTTGTCGGACTGTACCAGGTCCGCTTCGTGGTGCCGGCGGGAACGCGATCTGGCCGCGTACCGTTCGTCCTCGAATCCGGCGGAGTCTCGAGCGCCGTCCGCTTCGTTTCGCTGGCGCCGTGAAAGACAGGTGTTAGGTGTCAGGTGCTAGGTGCTAGGTGTTTCAGCCAATGTTAACGGGCCTTTGGAGCTATTTTCATAGCACCTAACACCTAACACCTCTCAAGATTCTGCGGCAGCCGCGCTGCCTCCCATGTAAAATGGAATCCAGTTGCGAGATCGGGAGGAGAGCATGGATTTTTGTCCCGAACCAAACAGCGGACAGGATGGCGCGCGGGGTTGGTTTCGGAGGAGGATTCTCCGTTGGGCGGGAGCGCCGGCAGCGCTCTGCCTGTTTGCGGCAGGCGCGTGGAGCCTGCAAACCACCCCTGAGCGGCAGCTCCAGGACGCCGACGCGCGCGTGCGCGAGCGCGCCGCGCGGGCCATCGGAGAGCAGGGCAATCCGGCCTATGTCCCCACCCTGGCTCCGCTCGTGCAGGATTCCGATGAGCGAGTGCGGACGACAGTCGTTCGCGCGTTGATCCGCCTCGGTTCGCCTGCCAGCCTTCCCCCCCTTACGCTCGCGGTGCGCGACGGAATCCCCGAGATTCGCTTCCTCGCGATTGACGGGATTGTCAACTTCTATCTCCCGGGGTACGTGGACACGGGCTTCGGGGGATTTTTTCGGTCGGTCAGCCGGCGCGTCGAGAACATGTTTTCGAACGTGGACACAGTGGTTGCCGATCCGGATATCCGCGTGGACCCGGAGGTGCTGCGGATTTTCCGGCAGTCCGTTACCGGCGCTCCCGACATGCAGACGCGCGCCCGGATCGCGCGCGCGCTGGGGATTCTGCGGGCCGAGGAGGCGGTTCCCGAGCTCGTGGAGGCCGCCTTCAGCGACAACACGGAGTTGATCCTGGAGTCGCTTCGCGCCTTGCAGAAGATCAAAAATCTTTCCACGGGTCCGCGCATCTCGTTCTTATTGATGTACCCGCAGAAAGAGGTCCAGATTGCGGCCGCGCTGACGCTGGGCCTGTTGCGGGTCGAAGAAGCGATCGGAGACCTGCGCGTTGCGCTCGAGACCAGCGAGGACGTTGCCGTGCGCGCCGCCGCGCTCGACGCCCTTGCCTTCATGCCGAATCAAAGCACGGCGCTGATTTTCATGCGCCATCTGCTGGACGGCGAGCGCAGCCTGCGCGTTCCGGCGGCGCTCGGGCTCGGACGGCTCAAGAACCCGGAGCACGCCTCCCACCTCGAGCAGGCGCGGCGGCGCGAGGGCGACGCCGGCGTGCGGCTGGCGCTCCACTTTGCCCTGGTCTCGCAGGGACGCCTCGAGTACGTAAACGAAATCGTCGCCGAGCTCGAATCCCGAGCCCGACGGGGCGAGGCGCTTCCCTATTTGATCGAGCTCGCCCGCGAGGCCCCCGTGCGCGGCGCGCTCTACGCGCATCTCTATTCCCGCAACGCCGAAGTGCGCAAGGGCCTCTGCCTGGTGCTCGCCGCTTCCGGCGACAGCAGCTCGATCGTGCAGCTCGACAACCTCTTGCGGGACCGCGACGCGCAGGTCGCCCTCGAAGCCAGCCGCGCCATCCGCATTCTGCGCTCGCGGGGGCTGTGAGCAGGTGTTAGGTTTTAGAGCGGTTTCACAAATGGTGTAGACCGAGTTGTGGAATCGGAAGGGTACGACTTTAGTCGTGCCGGAGAAGGCTCGATTGCGAGGCGCTTCAGCGCCTGAGGTAAGTCTTTCCAGGAGTGTTACCAGACAAACCTCAGCGGCTAAAGCCGCATTGCAGAGGGACACTTGCGGCATCCCGGCTAGCCGGGATGCCCTTACGGTCTACGCTAAGAGTTAAACCGCTCTAAGTGTGAGGTGTTGGTCCATTCCTACTGATGTGGGGAAATGACCACCAGGGTCTGGTCGTCGGAGGCTTGGGTGCCCGCCGAGAACTCCTTCACGTCGGCGACAATCTGCGCCAGGACTGCCTCGGCAGTTGCGTTGGGGCGGGTTGCTTCGACGCTGTGGGCCAGGGCTTCGATCCCGAACATCTCGCCGGCGGGGTTGGTGGCCTCGACGACGCCGTCGGTATAGAGCACCAGGACGTCGCCCTCGTGGATGTCCACGTGCGCCCGGTTGTAGCGCACGCGCGGCAGTAGCCCCAGCACCGTGCCGCCCTCTTCGAGCAGCTCCAGCTTGCCGTTGGCGCGCACCAGCACCGGCGGGTTGTGCCCCGCGTTGATATAGTGCAGTCGCTTGGTCTCGCTGTTGAGCAGCGCCAGAAACAGCGTCAGATAAATGCTGCCGCCGGTGAAGTCCCGGACCATCTCGTTCATCTGTTCGAGCAGCCGCTCGAAGGAGTGCACGCCCACCAGCAAGGCCCGCAGGGAGGCTTGGAGCGTGGACATCACCAGGGCCGCCGAGATGCCCTTGCCCGAGACGTCCGCGATCACGGCCCAGAGCGCCGAGTCGGAGATCGAGAGAAAATCGTAGAAGTCGCCGCCCACCTCGTAGCACGTGTCGGCCCGCGCCGCCAGCCGGTAGGTGCGCCATTGCGCCGGCGGCGGCCGCAGCAGGTTCTGCTGAATCTGCCGCCCCAGCTCGAGCTCGGTCCGGATGCGCTGCTGGTCCACCACTTCGGCGTGCAGCTTGGCGTTCTCGAGCGCGATGGCCATGTGCACCGTCAGCGCCTGCAGGAAGACTTCATCTTCGAGCTCGAAGGTCCCGACGATCTTGTTCAGCAACTGGATCACGCCGATGACTTCGCCCGTCTTGCTGCGGATCGGAGTGCAGAGCATGCTGCGGGTGTGGTAGCCGGATTTGGCGTCGAAATTCTGGGCAAAGCGGGGGTCCTGGTAGGCGTCGGGAATCCGCACGGTCTCGCCCGTGACGGCCACCATGCCGGAGATCCCTTGCCCCAGTTTCACGCGCAAGATGCGCGTCTCCACCCCTTGCGCGATGCGCGCCCGCAGCTCCCCGGCCTTTTTGTCGAGCAGATACACCGTGCCGCGGTCGGCTCCCAGCTCGCGCGTCGCCACTTCGAGAATCAGCTCCAGCAGGCGGTCGAGATCGAGCGTCGAGTTCAGAATCTTGCTGGCGTCCACCAGCGCCCGCAGGTGCTTCAGTTGCAGCGGCGTATGCGCCGAGCTTTCCACAGCACTACCCTGGTTTGCCGGAGTGTCCATCCCGGTTTGTGCGGCAGAGGACATGATTTCCCCGCAAATTTCGAGATGCCAGCGAGATTAGAGGAATTCGCCCCCAGAGTCAACGGGAAAGAAAAGGAAAGGAGTCGTCAGGAGTCAGCAGAATCAATCCGAGCGGGCGGCCGTGAGGGAGTGGTGGTTTATCACGCGATTCGAGTGCAAAGCAAACTGCCGGTTGCCTACGTGAGCTGCTCAGGTCTCCTCCATCCGCTCATTTCCCGATGCAGAACGTCGCGAAGATGTTCGTGAGGATATCCTCGACGGTGGTCTCGCCGGTGATGGCGTCGAGCGGGCGCAGCGCGTTGTAGAGGTCGAGCAGCAGCATCTCGTGCGGGAGGCCGTCGGCGAGGCCGCGCCGCGCAGCGGCGAAAGCATCGAGTGATTCCCGCAGCAGGCGCTCCTGGCGCGCGTTGGTCAGGAAGTGCGGCTCACGGTCGCCTGCCAGCGCCGGCGCCGCGGTTTCGAGGATCGCTCGCCGCAGCTCCGCGATCCCTGCCCGCCGCAAAGCTGACGCCGGGAGGACCGGAACCGAATTCTCCAGGGAGTTGCGCTTCGCTTCCAGTTCCCGAACTTCCCGGAGCACCGCGTCCCGCTCGATGCGTTGAGGCAGATCGGATTTGTTGAGAACCACGAGGAGCTTTCCGAGCGGCGCGAGCCGCGCCAGCAGGTCGCAGTCTTCTTGCGTCATCTCTTGCGAGCCGTCGAGCACGAGGAGCGCCAGATCGCTGTCAGCGGCGACCTCGTAAGACTTGCGGATGCCGATGGCCTCGGCCTCGTTGAACGCTTCACGGATGCCCGCCGTGTCCACGAAGCGCAGCGGCACGCCGGCGATTTCGACGGTCTCCGAGACGAGGTCGCGCGTCGTACCCGGCGCGGCGGTGACGATGGCGCGGTCCTGTTCGAGCAGGCAATTGAACAGGCTCGACTTGCCGACGTTGGGGCGCCCCACGATGGCGAGCGTCAGTCCCTGGCGGATGAGTTTTCCCGCGCGGAAGCTCTCCGCCAGTTCCGCGATCCCTTGCTCGACCGGAGCGAGCCGGGTTGCGATGTCCGGAGCGGCGAGCACGGAGACGTCGTCCTCGGCGAAGTCAATGCCGGCTTCGAGCAGCGCGATCAAGTCCACGAGTTGCTTCTTGAGCGGAGCCATGCGCCGCGAGACCGCGCCTTCCATTTGCTGCGCGGCCACCTGCGCCTGGTAGAGCGTCTGCGCTTCGATCAGGTCGCGCACGGCCTCGGCTTGTGTCAAGTCCATGCGGCCGTTCAAAAACGCGCGCAGCGTGAACTCGCCCGGCTCGGCGAGGCGCGCGCCCGCCGCGAGCGATCGCGCCACCAGGAGTTCGAGCACGACCGG
>CAYWWM010000254.1:0-4937 GCA_964461735.1 uncultured Solibacteraceae bacterium
GCGCAAGGGCGCTTCCTGGTCCCCTCGCTCGCGCCGCTGATCTACAACGGCCTGATCATCGCCGCCGGGATGCTCCTCGCCCGCAGCATCGGAATCCAGGCGTTTTCCTGGGGCGTGCTGGCGGGATCGTTCCTCGGAAACTTCCTCATTCAGGTTTACGGCGTGCGGACGCTCGCGGCGCGCTTCCGCCTCTCGTTCCACGTGGCGCATCCGGGCTTCCGGCGGTTTCTTCGCATGAGCCTGCCGATCATGCTCGGCTTCTCGCTGATCTTCGTGGACGACTGGGCCATCCGTTGGTGCGGCTCGTTTCTGGTTCCTGCCTCGATCACTTGGCTCGGTTACGGCAAGACGCTGATGCGCGTGGTCGTCGCGATTTTCGGGCAGGCGGCGGGCGTGGCGTCGTATCCGATCCTGGCGCGCCTCGCCGCGGAAAAGAAGTGGGACGAGATGAAAGGCGGCCTCGAAGAGGCCATGCGGCACGTCATTCTCACGATCGTGCCGCTCTCCGCGCTCGCCGCTGTCCTGAGCCGCCAGATCGTCTACTTTCTGTTCTCGCGCACGCGTCTCAGCCCGGACGATATCGAGCAGACCGCGCTCGCCATGACGCTGTTTCTAGTCGGAGCCTTCGCCTGGGGCGTCCAGGCGATTCTAGGCCGGGGGTTTTATGCTTTGGGGGATACGCTCACTCCCACGTTGATTGGGAGCGGCCTGGCTCTCGGATGGCTTCCGATGTACTGGCGCCTCTCGCAAAGCTACGGGCACCTGGGCCTGGCCGCAGCCAGCTCGCTTGGAGTCATCCTCTACACGCTTCTTCTCTGGATCGTCTTGTACCGGAGCCTCCAGATTCCGATGGGGGGCGTGGCGGGCTTCTTCGCCCGCACCGCCGCCGCTTCCGCCGCCGCCGCGGTTGTTGCTTACTACTCCGTCCGCTGGCTCGACGGCTACGTCACCTGGCAATCCATGACCGGCTCGTTGGTACAAGGCGGCGTAGCAAGCTTTCTGTTCCTGCTCGCTTTCAGCATCCTGGCGCCGGTGGCGGGGATTGGATCGTGGCGGGAGTTGCGGGGAGCGTTGGGGGGCCCCCGGGGAGGGCTGAGGAACCTCTGAAAATTGCTCGCGGGCCTGGGTCGGCGGTCAGAACTGTAACGTGCCGCTCCGTTGCTCGTACCCGGGGGCCGGCTTGTAAATGGTGTGGCAGTGTTCGCAGCGGTAGAGCTCTTCCCCGTGCTGCTGGCGGAGCTGGCTGCTCGCGGCGTACCATCGTTTCAGGTGTCCGGCGCACAGTTTTCCCTTGGCGTCTTTCTCGTTGCAGGCCCGTTGAAACGGAATCCGCGCTTTTACCTTCGGGGCGGCGGGAGCTTCGGGTGCGGCGGCGGCTGGGGTCCCGGGAGTGGATGGAGTGGATGGAGCGGATGCTTCTGACATAGCGTTGGTTCCTCCTCACCCGGCAGAGCCGGAGCCAAAGTGACGAATTCCGATTCCGGATTCCGGACATCCCGGATTGCGAACAGTTCAGCCTACCACAAGCCAGCCCGGGTGGCGCAGGGAACCGGAACGTTCTTCCGCAAGTTCCGAAGGAACCGGAAGAGAACTGCTAAAGACTTTCACAATTGGCGTAGCCGAATCCTCCGGCCCGGAGGGCCGGACCGTGAATAGCCGCAGGTTTCAACCTGCGGAAGAAAGGTAATATTGGGAACCCAACCCCGCGAGGGGTTGACCGGGGGAGGGGAGGTCGGCCCCTGCGGGGCCGGATCATTTCTGTGCATCGTGACCGCAGGTTAAAACCTACGGCTATTCAAGGTCTTGCCCTTCGGGCAACAACCAGCAATGAATGCATTGGGGTGGTAGAAACCCCGCATACCGGGAGACAGATGGGTGTATACTGACAAGAACCGGAGGCCACGAAGTTCCATCCGGGTGGATGAAATGGGAAGGGAGAATCGCCCTATGAGCCGCCGCATAAACCGCTCTGTGAACCGATGGATTCTGTTGTTTGCGCTTGGATTCGCGATCTCGGTCCGGCCCGCCCCGGCGCATCATTCGATTTCGGGGATGTACGACACCAGCCAGCAAGTGCCCCTCGAAGGCGTCGTCGTGCAGTTCCACTTCGTCAACCCGCACCCGTATGTGACCGTGGAAGTCCGGCAAAACGGCGGCGAGGCGCAGCAGTGGCGGCTCGAAATGGACAACCGCCGGGAGCTGGTGGAGGTCGGAATGGATGAGCAGTCGCTCAAGCCGGGCGATCGGGTCGTCCTCAAGGTCAACCCGATGCGTGAGAAATCCCAGAGCGCGTACATCCGTAAGCTCGAGCGGCCTTCCGATGGTTTCGAGTACGAGCAGGTCGGCCAGAGCCCGGCGGTTCGCGGCTTGCGTTAGCTTGGTCCCCCGGCGGTTCAAAGCCCGATGGTTCTACCCGCCGATCTCAACCCGAATTCCGTCGGGATCGCGGAAGGAGACGGAGCGTCCGTCCGACGCGGCCTGAGCGGTCACCCCGAGACCCTGCAACGTTCTCACCGTAGCGGCCGCATCGAAACCTGCCACACCCACGCGGAACGATTCGCCGCCGGAAGCTGGTCCCAGCACCAGCTCGGATGGCCCCACGCGGAATCTCCCTCGCTGCGTCTCGGCGTTCGCTCCTAAGAGACTCCGATAGTAGTTGGCGACCGGATCCAGGTTCGGCACTGCCAGGGTCAGCTGGGAGAAGCGCGTGGCCCGGAAGGCGGGCCGCCGCGGAGCGCCGCCCGGCGGGGGAACCGGGACTGCCCCCACGCCGGCTCCGCGAGGCCGCGAAGAATCCGGGATGGCGCTCATCTGGATCACGTGGCCGGCCGGATCCTTGGTCCACAGGTTATTCGGGACCGAATTGGGGTATATCTGGTTCAATCCAGTCAGCTCGCGCTTCATCGCCTCGGCGTTAAATCCCGTAATCGAGAAGCAGAAGTGATCAATGGCCGTCTGCAATCGCGGCCCGGTGGGGGAAATCGCCAGGCTGTTCTCGCCCAGTTGCACAAACCAAAGCACTCCGGAAGGCGAATCCGGATTGTTGGTCTGGGCCTTGGCGTTCGGGGAGCGCGCCACGTCCACGCCGAACAGCTTGATGTAGAACTCCGCCGAGCGGTCCACGTCGGGGACGCGGATGTTCACGTGGTCGAGCCCTGCGGCGGGCAGCGGCGCGCCCCATCCGCGCACCGCGCCGGCGGCTCCGAGCACGGCGGCGCCCGCGATAAAGTCGCGGCGGGTAATAACGTGATCGAAATGTCTGTCGTGTTTCATATTGCCAACTCCTGAAAAAGAGTCTTTCTACCACTAAGACACGGAGAGTGAGCTACTCGGGCAGACGTGACCGCCAGTAACCGGGTGATCGCCGGTCGTGCGCGAACGCGAGAATTCGGATGACCCCATTAGCGCTCGGCCAAGCGGTTCGCGATTCGATCACAAACGTCTTCCCAGGGCTGGCTTTCGGATTCGCCGCTCAGAACGCGACGGGCTCGCTGTGCGATCTCCTTCGCCCAGGCCGCTTGAACCGCCACGGGGTCCTCAGCCGGCGGTTCATCCAGGCTCGCCAAGAGTTCGGCAGCAACATCAGCGCGTTCCTCCGGAGGAAGCGTCAGGGCCTCACGGAGCAACGTTTGGGAGCGGTTGGTCATGGGATCATTCTAGACTGACAGTAGGCAGCTAAACAAGCCTCTCCCGCAGCCGAACTGGATTTGTTACCGCCTATTGTTTATCCGCGAATTGCATCACGTCAAATCCAAACTACTCCTTGACGTATTTCGTCACGCCCCGCAGGTTGGCTTCGGCGGTGAAGATGTTGCCGGCGGCGTCAACCGCGATGCCCTCGCCCATGGCTCCCTCGGGAGTATTGTTCGGGTGCGGCGGAATGAAGATCGTCACCTTGCCGTCTTTGAGACTCCCGATCCGGACCCCTTTGAGCCAGCCCGGGTGGCGTCGCGCGTCGGATTCGGAGTCGGCGGTGTAGATCATGTCGTTCTTGTCAATGGCCAGCCCGCTCGTGCGGCTGAACTCTTTGTACTCCGCGATGAACCGCCCCTCCTTGGTGAGGATCTGGATGCGGTGGTTGTGGCGGTCGGCGACGATTAGCCGGCCTTGGGAGTCGAACTCGATGGCGTGCGGCGTGCGGAACTCGCCGGGTCCAGTGCCGGTTTTTCCGATGGTGCGGAGAAACTTGCCAGTCTTATCGAACACCGAGATGCGTCCGACGAGATTCGGGTCCGTGACGTCCGTATGGCTCTCGGCAACGTAAATGTCGCCGTTCGCATCGGTCACCACGTCGTTCGGGTCGGTCAACGCGGCGGGGGGATTGCCCCTCACGCCCGGTTTCCCCAGCGTCATCAGGACCCGGCCTTCGGGGCTGAACTTGACGACCACGCTGCCCTTGTTGCCTTCCCCGGGAAACTTCAGGAGCTCCTCGGGGCTCGCGACTCGCGCGTCGGCCACCCACACATTCCCCTCGCGGTCCACGTGGATGCCGTGCGGCCACACGAACATTCCCCCGCCAAAACTCCTGATCTCCTTCCCGGACTCATCGAAATGGTGGACTGGGTTCCCTTTGACGCCGAGACAGCCCGGGGCCGTCCCTGGTGAGCATCGGTCGGTCGCCCACACGGACTTGCCGTCGCGGTCAATGGCCACGCCGTTGGAGCCGCCCCACGGCCTTCCCTCTAAACTGAGCTGTGCCCAATCCCGAATCGTGCGATATGGATTGGCGCCACTATTGACGGGCTGAATGTCCTGCGCGCCAACTTGCAGAGCAGTCCACACGAGCATGGGCGCGGCAAACCAGAATCTCGCGGCAAAATCTGAGATAGACATCGCAATGCTCCTTCCCTCACAACTTACAACTTAAAACTTACAACTGTCTTCAATCCTTCGGCGGGATGAAGTAACCCACCAGATCATTGGCGGTGGAGCCGTAC
>CAYWWM010000255.1:0-4545 GCA_964461735.1 uncultured Solibacteraceae bacterium
CCTTCCAGTTGTCCTGGAAATAGAAGGCCATCTGCTCTTGCGAAAAATAGAAGAGCTTGACGGCCTCGACCTGCTGTCCGTTGGGGAGCCGGACTCCCGACGGCAGATCATGCTCGAGCTGTTCCACATCGCCCCGCAGGAACCGGCGGAAGTCATCGAACTGGTACACCCCGTTGTAGCTCCCTCCGACCTGGTCCATGACGTAGCGAAGCGGGTTGATCTCGGCTCCGAGCTTCAGCGTGTGATTGGTCCGCGACAGAGACAGGCTCTCTCGGAAAGTCCAGAAATCTTGTTGGTACAAGTTCCGGTCGCGCGGATAGCCCACGGTCACGATGTTGTCTCCGAAGTTGACTTCGCCCATACGGTCCCGGAGCTGGGAGAACCGCAGGTCCACGCCGTTGATATTCTTCCAGTCCGGCTCATTGACTGGAATGGAGTCCGCGGGTTTGGTGCGGGTAAACCCGAAGACGAACTCATTCAAGGTCGTGGGGCTCAGGATGCTGGTATGGCGCGCCGAGTACACTTGTTTCGAGCTCTCGTCCGAGGTGCCGTTCGACGCCCCCGGGATCGGGTCAATCCGCCTCCGGCTCGAGTTGTCCACGTTCCAGGTGAACGCCAGGAACCCTTTGCGCTGGCTCGCAAATTGATGGTCCACCTTGATCGCTCCATAGTCGGAATCCAAAAGCTGGTTTCGCGGACCGGCTGCCTGCGCCAGACCATTCCCGAAATCCTTTACCAGCGCGATGTTGCCCTGCCCGGGAACAGGAAGAAGATTCAAATAGGGAACCACAACCGGGTTCACCTCGGTCGGCCCGCCGAGGTCTCCTCCCAGAATTCCCCGGCGCCCGTCGGCGGAGGGCAGCGTCATCGTTAAGGTCTGGCCCTCCGCCTCCCGGAGCCCTTCGTAGCTCATGAAGAAGAAGGTCTTGTCGCGGAGGATCGGCCCGCCGAGCGAACCGCCAAATTGGTTCCGCTTGAATTCATTTTTGACACAGTTCGGAAAGCATCCGCCCCGGGCTCTGACCTCCCATTGCATCGCATCCAGGTTGTCATTGCGGTGAAATTCGAACAACGATCCATGGAACGAATTGGTCCCCGACTTGGTGACCGCGCTCACAATCGCCCCCGGCTTGCTCTGGTATTCCGCCGAATAGTTGTTCGTGATGACCTGGAATTCCTTCACCGTCTCGGCGCCGGAATAGCTCTGGGCGGCCGACTGCGCATTGCCGGAGAAATCCGCGTTCGAGACTCCGTCCAGCAGATACGTGTTCATATTGGCGCGCATCCCCGCCACGGAAAGGTGCTCCCCCATGCCGCTGGAGGCATTCCGGAAGCCACCCACGCCCGTCGGAGTCTTCAGCACCAGGGCGTCAAAAAACGCCAGTTGCGTCAGGTCCCGGTTGTTCAGAGGAATTTCCAAGACTTTCCGCTCATCCACCAACTGCGACATCGTCGCCGTCGTTGTCTCGACCAGCGAGGCTTCGCCCGTGATGGTAACGGACTGGGTCACCTCGCCCACTTGCAGGACGAAATCCACCACCGCATTGCGTCCGATCGCTAATGTGATGCCGCTGCGGACGGCCCTCTGAAAGCCGGCGAGCATTGTTTCCACTTCATAATTGCCGACCGGCAAGGCCAGGACCTCGTAGCGGCCGGCCGCATTCGTTTGCAATGTTCGGGTCACTCCGGTGCCCACGTTGCGAACCGTGACGCTCGCGCCGGGAACCGCTCCCCCGGACTGATCCGTTACGGTCCCGCTGATGTTCGCTGTGTCGAGCTGGGCCATCCCTAGCGCGGCGCAGAGCAGAAACACAATGAAAATCGAGAACTGTCGCAGTCTTCTCGTGGAAATCCCGAACCGGCCACTGATCGCTGCTGTACGCATGGTTTCCTCCCCTCCCTTTCCAGGTCTGTCTCCTAGGTTGCCACTGACCCAATGAGTGAATCCAATATGCCTACCCACAATCGTGGTATTTGAAATTCCGAATCGGCTCGATGCGCGGCCGACTCTGCGAGCGCCGCGACAACGCGGTTTTAAGCTGCTTCAACGGCCTCCCTCGTTGGCCTTCGGCGCTTCCGGTTCCCAGAGGTAAAAGCGGCCCGCGGCGAAGTCCGCCTTGAAGCGGTCCTCGCAAGCGATTCCGGGAATGTATTGCCAATCGGGTGCCAACTCGAACACTTTCTTCCCCGTCCAAGGGCTCGTAAACGCCTTGGGGTCTTCGAATCGGAAGTCTATCTCCAGCTTATCCTGGGCCACGCGCCGGAGGCGCTCCACCACGCGCAGCGCGTCGCTATGGGGAGTTCCGGCGCTGTCCAACCAGGTCGTTTCATCCATGCCGATTGTGTCCACGACCAACGTGTTGCCGTCCCACCGGCCGACCGAGTGCCCCAGGAACGTCGTGGGGTATCCCTCGGGGTGGCCGCTCCCGTCGGTGTAGATATAGCGCGTCAAGGGATTCTGGAGCGACGTAAAAATCATGTAGATCCGCCCCGGCACTTGCACCATCTCGAAGGGAGAGGGCGATGTATAAACGCGCGGCACCCCGATCGGCAGGCAAAAATGCTCGGGATCCTTCTCATTCACGCCGGACTGGGTGACGTTCGTGGCGCCTTGCCGGTTGACCTTGTAAATCTCCTGAGCCCACGGCTGCAAAGGAGGGTCTTCCACGCGAAACCGGTGTAGCAGCCGATCCCCCCGCGGCAGGATCCACATTCCCGAGAGGTCCGGTGTGTTCCTGGCCGCTGCCGGCCGCGCCGAGGTCTGAGCCAGTAGCAGAGGTGAGAGAGTCAGCGCTGCCGCTACCGTGAGAATCGAAGCCATCCAACGATTTTGCATTTGCCCCCCTTTCCTTTGACGGAGCGCTGGTTTATGCCAGGCTCGAGAGTAATGGATTCCAGTTAGCTCGGAGCCAAAGAGAGAAGGTGGAGAACCTCCTGAGGCTTGCCTCCTTCCCTGGCCGAACCGGGAAACGCGCCTGCGGCGGCAGAAGCAGCGCGCAGGGAACCGGGAAGGAGAGCCCGCTGGACCGCCGCCTACTGAGGCTGGTACTGGCCCTGGGTCTCGGCCTGGGCTCCATCGGTCCACTCTTGCCCGCTCGAGCTCACGACTTTCCGAATTCGCAGCATCTTGCGGCCGTCTTTCGCGGGATTCCCGGTAACCGTGACCGGGTCGCCCGGCTTGAGAGCATTGGCTCGCCACCCGGAGTTGTACCACCGGGCCGGAGGAGCCCCCGACTCGGCAACCCACTCCACCGTGTTGCCCGCCTCGTCCTTGGCTTGGAAATAGATATGGGGATGGGGACTGACAAATTTGAAATTCGTTACGGTTCCCCGCAGTGTGACCTGTTTCCCCGAGTCGTAATTGGTCGCCGCGTGATGTGCGAGCAGCAAGCTGCCCACCGCAAAAACGCATGCCACAGCCAATACGACGCCTACTTGTCTTCTCATGTTGATACCCCCTATCCCGGCGTAGCCGGAACCAAATGAGTTGATGTCCTCCTCCGAGAACGGGAGGTTGCCGCTCGGGTCTTCCGGCCCTAGCGTTTGTAGAAAGCCCCAGTGATATAAAAGCCGCGGTTACTCGATGATTGCGTGATTGATTGCCACCGCCATCCCTCACCCCTTGAGCGATGACCTTAGGAGAATTAGGGTAAAAAGCCCGTCCCTAAATAGTGCAATCGTGGCAAATAGACGAATCGAATGTATGCTCGTTTCCCAGGCGTGTCAAGGAGTTTTTCGCGTTGGGTCGTTTAACACGTGGCCATGATTGGCTGGTCTACACCATTTCGAAAAATGCTCTAGAATGGTAACTTGCCGATTCGAGAGGTCCTCCTTGCCGGTCACGGTTCTTCCAACGCACGTCAACAGCCAGTCCGAGCAATTTGGGCAGAACACGCAGCAGATGGTGCGTCTGCTGGAAGCTGTCCGCCAACAGGAGGAGCGCATCCGGCTCGGCGGCGGCCCGCAGGCCATCGAGAGCCAGCACAAGAAAGGACGTCTCACGGCGCGCGAGCGGGTTGCCAAGCTCCTGGACCCCGGCAGCCGCTTCTTTGAACTGGGCATCTTTGCCGCGCATGAAATGTACGAGGAATGGGGCGGGGCGGCGGGCGCCGGCGTGGTGGCGGGTCTGGGCTACGCCGAAGGCCGCCTGGTGATGGTGGTCGCCAATGACGCCACCGTCAAGGCGGGCGCGTTCTTCCCCCTGACCGCCAAGAAGGTCATTCGCGCGCAGAACATTGCGCTCGAGAACCGCATTCCCACGGTCTACCTGGTGGATTCCTCGGGAGTCTTCCTGCCGCTGCAAGAAGACGTCTTTCCGGACACCGACGACTTCGGCCGCGTCTTCCGCAACAACGCCGTCATGAGCGCCCTCGGCATTCCGCAGATCACCGCCATTATGGGCATGTGCGTAGCGGGCGGCGCGTACCTGCCGGTCATGTGCGACCACATCCTCATGACGGAGGGCAGCGGACTTTTCCTGGCCGGTCCGGCGCTGGTGCAGTCGGCCATCGGGGAGACGAGTTCCGCGGAAACCCTGGGCGGCGC
>CAYWWM010000255.1:4555-4929 GCA_964461735.1 uncultured Solibacteraceae bacterium
ACCACGCACGTCTTCCCCGATGGGGACGGCCTGGGCTCTGCGCTGTCGCTGAAGGGCACGGTGGACTTCCGCGAACCCGACGACGAGAGCTGCCTGCGGCGCATTCGCTCCCTGCTCTCGATCCTGGGGGAGCGCCCCCGCGCTCCGTTCGACCGCCAGCCGCCACAGCCCCCGCTTTACCCGGCCCGCGACATCGGCGGCATCTTCTCCTCCGACCTCGGGCAGCAGTACGACATGCGGGAGATCATCGCGCGGATCGTGGACGGCAGCGCCTGGGACGAATATCGCGCCGAGTACGGACGGACGGTCTTGTGCGGCTATGCCCGGATCGGCGGCTGGGCGGCCGCCCGGAGCGCGGGGGCGCTCCCCCAGGA
>CAYWWM010000256.1:0-4928 GCA_964461735.1 uncultured Solibacteraceae bacterium
GCTTCCCGGCTGTGCTGATCGGATTCTCCGCTACGAAATACCCCACGGCTTCGGCGATGCGCTCCTCTTCCAGGCGCTTCTTGGTTCGCCAGGCCAGCAGACGTTCCTGTTCCTGCGCTACTTCTTTGCTATTGGCTTCGAGGCGGGCGCGGAGTTCCGCCAGCTTGCGGTTGATTTCCTCTTCTGTGCGCTGATTCTCCAGGTCTTTCTGCGCCCGGAGATCTTCGAGATGCTTTTGGAGGACGCGTTCGTAGGTGTCCAGCGCGCGGTCGCGCCGCACCGCGTCTTCGATGATCTCGCGAAGCGGGACTCCGGCGGCCTCGAGCGCGACCAGGATGGATTTGCGCTTCACGTCGGCCGGGAGCGCACCGATGTGCTCGCTTTGCAACATCTCTGCGACCTTCAGGATCGTGTAGCCGTGCGCGGGCGTGCCAATCTTAGCCGATTCGTAGATTTCCTCGAACGAAGTCGGATTCGCCACGGGGGTTGTAAACGTCGTCTCTGCCTGAGCAGCGGGAATTGCTTCCGCCACGCGGGTCGCAAAGGGCCGCCGCGGGGAGGTCATGGGAGCCGCCGCTCCCCCCGTTCCTGCCGGGGGAGAAGTCTCCGGGCTTCCGGGATCTGCTGCCGGGTCCTCTGTTACGATGAAAAAGTCATACCACTTCTTCCCCATTTCTCCTCCAGAGGACCCGATTTGGGCAGAACTCTCCCCGGGCGCCACCGCTGCTCCAGCAAACCGTGTTTATAGTACTACAGTTTCGGCCTGGCGAGACTTTGCACGGATCTAGCAGCCCGCCAGTTTATACGGGGTCGCAGGAGACAGTATACTCCACGGCCGGGCGGAAATGACCGCTTGCGAAGCTCGGATATCCAGCCCCTGGAAACTGCTATAATTCCTCTGTCATCGAAGTTGCCGATTTCCGGTGTGGTTGGAGAAGCCAGGAGCAATCGGTTGCCTCGGCCCGCCGCCGAGGCAGCGAACGCCGGACAAAAAGGAGGAAAAGAAAATGGTCGGAAGATTCGTACCAGCCAGGATTCGGTGGGGTGCAGTGGCGGCCATTTTGTTGGGGGCGACGCTGTGGGTCCAGGTTCGCTATGGGCCGGGCGTGGCGCTCGCGCAACAGCGCGGCCAGACGGCCGCGAGGCGTCCGTTGATATTAGATCGGGCGCCGGTGCGCAGCCTCGAGGATCCGAACCCGGTCTTTCGCGCGGTGGCGATTGACACGGAGCGGGGGGAGGTCTTTTTCGCCAACGACAAAGAATCTGCCGGCGCCAGCGTTCTCGTCTATCCCACCCAGTTCCCGCCCACGGATCGAATTATGGAACCGCGGCGAAGAATCGCCGGCCCCAAAACGGACTTGGGGATGGTTTGCGGCGTGACTCTGTCGCCGCAGTTCGGAGAGCTGTACACGGTGAGCGGGGAGACCGGAGCTTTGAATGTCTTCCCGCTAGACGCCAACGGCAATGTGGGTCCGGAAAGACACTTGGAGGGAGTGATCCCCCGCGCGAGCGCCGGCGTCTTTTTGGATGCCCAGAACGACGAATTGTTTATCACGACTCAGCATGTCAACCGGATCAACGCCTATCCGAGAACCTTCCGGGAAGAGGAGGAGCCCCGGCGCTATATCCAGGGTCCGCGAACGGGTCTGGCCGATCCCCATGGCATCTATGTGGACAGCGAAAGGAATGAGATCTTCGTAACCAATCATGGCCATTGGCGCGAAACCGTGCCCGGCGAAGGCGAGGTGCGAGGTCCGGACAGTCTCACCCGCACGTCCCTGGGTTACAATGTGCCGGGCCGCGCGTTGCCGCTCGCTCCGTCTACGGGGAAGTTTCTGCCTTCTTCCATCGTGGTCCATTCGCGGACGGCTCGCGGAGATGCTGCGCCCTTGCGCACGATCCAGGGCCCCCGCACCCTGCTGAATCTGCCCGATGGGATTACCGGGGATCCGGTGAGCGGCGAAATCGTGGTCGCCAACACCGGAGACGATTCCATTCTTTTCTTTGACAAGAATGCCTCCGGCGATGTGGCGCCGCTCCGTGTGCTCAAGGGAGCAGCCACGAAGTTGAAAGGCCCGGTAGGGGTCATCGTAGACGCCAAGCACAACGAGCTGTGGGTGGCCAGTTGGGACAATCACATCGCGGCGGTTTTCCCCCGCACGGCGCAGGGGAACATCGCCCCGCTGCGCGTGATCCGCAGCGCTCCGGATAGCGCTCCGCTGGCCAGCATGGGACGAATCGGCGCGGTGGCCTATGACCCCAAACGGCACGAGATCCTGGCGCCGAACTGAGTGAGCCAACCGAGGATCTCGGTCTACGCCGGTTCGGCGGATGGAAATCCTGTTCCTACCCGAGTCATTCAAGGCGCCAAGACGCATCAGGCGCGCACCAGCCACTACATCGCCGTAGATAGCGTCCGGGATGAGCTCATCGTGCCCAATCCCTTTGCGCAGGCGATTCTGTTTTTCCGCGGCGGCGCCAGCGGCGATGAAGCGCCCCTTCGGATCATTCAGGGGCCGAAGACCCTGTTGAATGCGCCCGATAACGTGGCGGTGGACGCCGTCCACCGTGAGATATACATCGCGCAGTTCCCCACCGATTCCATCTTCGTATTCCGCAGCGACGTAGGAGGGGATGTGGAACCGATCCGAATCCTCCGCGGCCCCCATACGAAACTGGATCGCCCCATCCGGGTCGAGGTGGATCCGGTCAACAATGTGATGGCCGTCACGACTGCTTCGGGCATTGTGATGTTTAACCGCACGGACAAGGGCGATGTGGCTCCGCGCTGGGTCCTGGCGGGTCCGAAAACCGGACTCGGAACGCGACGTGGCACGCGCGATGTGAAACTTTTCCCGGAGGGCAAGAAGATTATCGCCGGGGCAAGGCTGGGCGAGGAGCGACGCCCAGCGGGATCCGGCGGCGAGGAGATCGGCGAGCGATCCTTTATTGGGGTTTGGAATTACGGAGATACTGGGGACATGGCGCCCTGGGCCGTCCTCAATGAGACGCCCGTCACCAAACTCGACGGCAGACACGTGGCCCTGAACCCAGAAGCCAGAGAAATGCTGGTGGGCGGAGGTGGCGTGATCCGCGTCTATCGGCTGCCGGAGATATTCCAGCCGGCAGAGTAACCGGACCGATCTCTCTTCCCGAGGGAACCCGAGGATTTTGCCCCCCTGTGCGTTTTGAATGGGCCGACGGATCCGCCCCTGTCAAGCTTCGTGCCGCAGGAACTTTCGTTGGAACGAACGCCGCAAGTCTACCTGCATCTGCTCGCTTCCCTTGTTGGCAAACCTTCCTGGCGCTTGGACTGCTCTTTTAGATGACTCACTTTCCCGGTTGACTCTCCCGGGCAATTCCACTACTCTCGCAGTCATCCCCCGAATGGACAAAGCAGAGGTCCAACCGATGTCGTCTGCGGCGCAAGCCGGCGCACAAGCCGGAATGAATGCTTCGACCGAAACCATGACGACCGCCACCCCGGCCGGCCTGGCGCAGGCCCCCTTGCACGTGGCTCACCTGAAGGCGCTGGTCGAGGCGAGCAAGATTCTGAACTCGACGCTGGATCTCGACCGGCTGCTCGAACTGATCCTGGAAGTAGCCACGCGCGGGCTGAATGCCGACCGCGGCACGGTCTATCTGCTGGACCAGAAAGCGGGGGAGTTGCAGGCGCGGATCGCGCAAGGAATGGAGACGCGGATTCTGCGGGTGAAAGTGGGCCAGGGCATCTCCGGGCAGGTGGCCGCGACGGGCGAGACCGTCCGGATCGCGGACGCTTATCAGGACCCGCACTTCGCCCAGCATTTCGACGCCAAGTCCGGCTACCGCACCCGCAGCATGTTGTGCACGCCGATCCGCAACAAGCGGGGGGAAATCATCGGCGTCATCCAGCTCCTGAACAAGACCGAAGGGACCTTCGAGGTGGAGGATGAAGTCTTTCTCCAGGCCCTCACGGTGCACATCGCGATCGCCCTCGAGAACGCCAAGCTCCACGCGGCGGTGGTGGACCAGCAGCGCATCCGGACCGAGCTCGAGCTGGGGCGGCAGATTCAGCAGAACCTGCTGCGGCCGCCGCCCGCCCGCTGGCATCGCTACCAGCTCGCCGCCAAGGCCGACACCTGCTATGAGGTCGGGGGCGACTTCTACGATTTCCTGCCCATCTCCAGCACGACGCTCTGGACGGTGATCGCGGACGTCTCCGGGAAAGGCATCTCGGCGGCGCTGGTGATGTCCACGCTCCAGGCTTCGCTCCGCGCGCTCCTGGTAGGCGTGCATTCCTTCGAGCGGCTGCTCGAGCAAATGAACGGGATGGTGCGTGAGTTCACCGGCGGGAGCATCTACGTCACCTTGTTCTTGGCCCTGCTCGACAGCGATAGCCGCCGGCTGCACTACATCAACGCGGGGCACAACCCGCCCGTGCTGGTGCGCGCCGACGGGAGCGTGGACCTGCTGGAAAAAGGCGGCACGGTGGTGGGCTTGCTGCCGGGCGTGCGCTTCAGCCGCTCCCAGGTGGATGTCCACCCCGGCGACGTCCTGGTGCTCTACACCGACGGCGTCGTCGAGGCTGCCAACGCCGCCGGCGAAATGTACGGGATCGAGGGGCTGGTGCGCAGCGTCGAAGCCATGCGCCCCGACTCAAACCCAGAGTCGGTCCTGGCCCGCATTCTCGCCGACGTCCGCGAATTCGCCGCCGGCACCCCGGCCGCCGACGATCAGACGCTCGTGGTCATTTCCCCGGACAAGTAAAACAGGTGTTAGGTGTCAGGTTCCAGGTTTTAGGTGAAATCGTGCCCGGAACCTGGGTAAGCAAGGTGTCAGGTTTTCAGAACCTAACACCTTGCACCTGACACCTGACGCCTTTTTCACAACCCCCGCGAGCGCAGGATGCGGATGGCGCGGCTGGCTTCGAGCGCCACCTCGGCATC
>CAYWWM010000257.1:0-4872 GCA_964461735.1 uncultured Solibacteraceae bacterium
GCCAGCGGCTCCTGATGCTCAAGCCCGTGGCCCAGGAGGGCGCAGCAGCCAACCAGATCAACGTGGTGCTGAACTGGTTCGAGGAACTGAAGCGGCGGGTCCCGGCGGGACAGTGAGTGGTAAGCAGGAAATGCAAGTCAGCGAAATCTTCCGCTCGATTCAAGGCGAGTCCACTTACGTGGGATTGCCGTGCGTCTTCGTGCGGCTGACGGGCTGCAATCTGCGTTGCGTGTGGTGCGACACCGCTTACGCCTTCTACGGAGGACAACGGAAATCGGTGGAAGACGTGCTGGCCGCCGTGCGCGGTCTCAGCGAGTGCGATGGCCGCCGCCTCGTCAATCTCGTGGAACTCACTGGCGGCGAGCCGCTCCTCCAGAAAGACATTTATCCGTTGATTGACCGCCTGCTCGAGGACCAGTACCGGGTGATGATCGAGACCAGCGGCGAACGGGATATCAGCAAATTGCCGCTGCCCGTGGTCCGCATCGTGGACGTGAAGTGTCCGGGGAGCGGCGAAGGCGGAACGTTTCGTATGGAAAACCTCGACGTTTTGCGGCCGCAAGACCAGTTGAAATTCGTCCTCGCCGACCGGGGCGACTACGAATGGGCGCGGGAGTTCCTGGCGCAGCATCCGTTGCAGGGCAAGGTCGAGGCGATCCTGTTCTCACCCGCCTTCGGGCAGCTCGAGCCGCGCCTGCTGGCTGGATGGATTCTCGACGACGGCCTGCCGGTGCGCCTCGGAATGCAGCTCCACAAGTTCATCTGGGACCCCGAGGCGCGGGGGGTCTGAAGGAACCGACCGAACCCCTAAAACATTTCTACCCTACTCCACTCCCCACTCCCTATTCTCCATTGCCCGAAAAAGGGGGTTGAATTTTAGGCTCGATTTCATTTAAGCTGCTCTTGTAACGGGAAGCTTCGACAAACTGGATCCGGATGGCCGCAGGCAACTCCGGGGAGTGTGCGCCATCTTTGGAACCGAGAGCGGTAGAGAGGGAGAAACATCCATGCGGAAGAATGCATTGTTGACACTGGGGTTAGTGTTCGGACTGATGTGGGGAGCGCTTCCCGCGCTGGCTCAGTTCGGCCAGATGCAAGGCACTGTCAAAAACGAAGACGGTCAGCCGGCCGCGAACGTCGTCGTTTCCGTTGACCGGCAGGATATTCGGGGCCATTACGAGGTGAAGACGGGCCGGGACGGCCGGTTTTTCCATGCCGGTCTGCCGCTCGGGACCTATAGCGTGTCCGTGAAGCAGAAGAACGGCCAGCCCTTCGCCCTGAACGGAATCAACGTCCGGCTGAGCGCGCCCGCCAACGTGGAGATTGATCTGCAACAGGAATTCATGCGCGCGCAGGCCGCCGCGCAAGGAATTCAGGTCGCGGGCGACCAGCAGCTCAGTCAAGAGGCGATGGCCGCGATCCAGCAGGCAGCCAAGGAGCGCGAGGAGCAGATCGCCAAGCGCCAGGAACTGACCTCCAAGTTCCAGGCCGGTCTGGAAGCGATGAAGACCAAGAACTATGACCAGGCCATTACGGACTTCGAGGCCGCTGCGGTGGTGGACCCCACGCAGCACGTCATCTTCGCGCAGATGGGCGAGGCCTACAAGGAAAAGGCGGCTGCCGCGCGCGGCGACGAGCGGCGCCAGTTTTACGAGAAGTCCATGGAAAGCTACCAGAAAGCTTTGACCATGAAGGCCGACGACGCGTCCTACCACAATAACTTCGCGCTGGCGCTCGCCAACGCCGGAAAGGTCACCGAAGCGCAGGCGGAATTGGTGAAGGCCGCGGAGCTCGATCCCATGAACGCCGCTCGTTATTTCTTCAATCTGGGCGCGGTGCTGGTAAACCGCGGCGACACGGCCCAGGCCGCGGAGGCGTTCCGCAAGGCCACCCAGGCGGACCCCACTCTAGCCGATGGGTTTTTCCAGCTCGGCATCGCGCTGATGGGACAGGCGACCATGGATAGCGCCGGCAAGATGCAGCCTGCTCCCGGCACGAATGAAGCGTTCCAGAAGTACCTCGAACTGGCTCCCACGGGACCCAATGCGGCCGCGGCTCGGGACGCCATCACAGCGCTGGGCGGCACGGTTCCAACCCAGGTGCGGAGGTAGTCTCGAAAACTCATTCTCTCCGTAGAGCGCCGCTGGCTGGGACCGCACGCCCGGACAGCGGCTTTTCTTTTTTCGGGACAGCCCAAGGCAGGGTGGGTTTTGGACCGGGCGAAAGCTGCACGAAGCAACTGATTGGGTATTGCCGGTCAGCGAAGAGGCGAGGGAAATGCGAGTCCTGATCCTGGTCCTGCAAGCGATCGCGGTGCTGTGGCTGGTCCGCACCCTTTGGCGGACGGTCGCGGGCTGGCTCGGCGTGTCCCAGGACCCATCGCAGTTCGCAACGGGTGAGGATCCACGCCGTGGCGCGCCGTTTCGGGCCGGTCCCGGCATGCCTCCCCGCGAACTGATGAAGGACCCGCAGTGCGGCACCTACGTTTCTCCGGAAGTCTCGATCCGCGCCCGATTTCAAGGTCGGGAACTGCACTTCTGCTCGCGCGAGTGTGAGCAAACGTTTTTCCAGACCCAATCCCAGAAATCAGCCTGAACGGGACGGGCTCCCTGCTTAGTACATATGCCATCAAATTCTTGCTTCCGCTGGCAGAAAATTTTGGAGCATATTGGTTTCACCTCATGTTCACGGGCCTTCGGAGGCATTTCCAAAACGGTCAAACTTTTCGGAATCCGGAATATCCGGAATTCGGAATCTGTCATTTTGGTTCCGGGTCTGCCGGGTTAGAGTTTTTGAGCCTAATTTTCGCATTTATATAGGGGGTCCCAAGAGGGTTGGGAAGGATCCGCAGAACTCGTTCCGCCCGCGTGGAGCTCGCGTCCCCGTTGTCGAAGCTTTCCTGGAAGCCGCACGCTGACGTTTGCCTGAAAATGGCCAATTGGGATACCAGTTCGAGCGCTGTTCCTCGGAAAATTCTCGTGGTGTTCGGGACCCGGCCAGAGGCGATCAAGCTGGCGCCGCTGATCCGGGAACTGGAATCGGCCCCGGGGTGTTTTCGGACGCGCGTGTGCGTGACGGCCCAGCATCGCGGCCTGCTCGACCAAGTGCTGGAGACGTTCGAGATCACGCCGCACTACGACCTCGAGGTGATGGAAGAAAACCAGAGCCTGTCGCAGGTCGCGGCGCGCTGCCTGAGCCGCTTGGGGCCGGTGCTCGAACAGGAGCGGCCCGACTGGATTCTCACCCAGGGGGATACCACGTCCACGCTGGCCGCCTCGCTGGCAGCCTACTACTTCGGCGTTCGCGTCGGGCACGTGGAAGCGGGTCTGCGCACGGGCGACTCCCGCCGTCCCTTCCCCGAGGAGATGAACCGGCGGCTCACATCGTGCCTTGCGGACCTTCATTTCGCGCCCACGCAACAGGCCCGCGAGAACCTTCTCCGGGCCGGGATCCCCCGCCGCCGAATCTACGTGACCGGCAACACGGGCGTGGATGCCCTGTCTGCGATCCGGGACCGCTTGTCCCACTTGGTTTCCCGCATCCCAGGCCTCGATCAGCGCAACGGGCGTCCTCTTCTCCTGGTGACCTGTCACCGGCGGGAAAGCATGGGCCGGGCATTGCAGCAGATTTGCAAGGCAGTGCGCGCGATCGCCCGAGCCTGTGACGTGGACATCGTGTATCCGGTCCATCTCAATCCCAACGTGCAAGGCCCCGTCCGAAAACTGCTCGGAAACCTGCCGAATGTCATTTTGACCGATCCGCTCGATTATCTTTCCTTCGTGGCCCTGATGGAGCGCTCGCGTCTGATCCTGACGGATTCCGGCGGAATTCAGGAAGAGGCGCCCTCACTGGGTAAGCCGGTGCTGGTCATGCGGGACGTGACGGAGCGGGTCGAGGGGTTGGAAGCAGGCACAGCTCTACTCGTCGGAACGGATGCTGCCAGGATCGTCGCGGAGACCGTGCGGTTGCTGAAAGACCCGGAGGAGTACAGGCGGCTGCAGAAGATCGTGAATCTCTACGGCGACGGTAAGGCCAGCGCCCGCATCGCCCGCATCCTTGCCGCCCAGCCGCGATAGGGGTTAGGAAGGCAGGGGTTCAACTCCCTGTCAGAAGAGTTGGGTCGTCCATAGGTCGTGGAGATGGAGCACCCCCTCCAGGCGGCCTTGCGGGTCCACGACGAGGAGCGACGTGATCTTGCGGTCTTCCAGGATGCGCAGCGCGGTGGCGGCCAGCTCCGTCTTCTCGACCGTAGTGGGATTGCGGGTCATAAACTGGTCACAGGTCAGGTCGAGGGCTTCCTTCTTGCGCTGCTCGATCAGGCGGCGCAGGTCGCCGTCCGTGATGATGCCGACCACTCGCTCGTCCTGCGCGACCACGGCGGTCATGCCAAGCCCCTTGCGGCTCATTTCATAGATGGCGTCGGAAGCGGCCGTCGCCGGGCCGACTCGCGGAATCGCCGCTCCGGTCCGCATCAAGGCTTCCACGCGCTGCAATTTTTTCCCAAGGCTGCCGCCGGGATGGAGGCGCGCGAAGTCCTCCGTCGAGAAGCCGCGCCGTTCGAGCAGGGCGATGGCCAAAGCATCCCCCAGAGCCATCATCGCCGTCGTGGAAGCGGTCGGCGTAAGATTGAGCGGGCAGGCCTCGCGCTCGACGTGGACATCGAGCGCGGCGTCGGCCAGCCCGGCCAGGCTCGAGTGGAGGTTCCCGGTCATCGCTACAATCGGCAGACCCAGGCGCTTGGCCATCGCCACCGGCTGCTCGATTTCCGCCGTCTTTCCCCCGTAGCTCAAGACCAGCAGCAGGTCTCCCGGAGCCATCATGCCCAGGTCGCCGTGGGCGGCCTCCGCCGCATGCAGAAACAAGGACGGGGTC